>CAZPMV010000442.1:0-2530 GCA_964587335.1 uncultured Anaerolineales bacterium | reverse complement strand
CCAGGTCACGAAAGGACAGCCAGTATGCCCCTATCGGCTAACCACGCCACTACGCCAACATCCGTTCTGGAGGGCATCACCATCATTGACTTCACCCAGGCGCTGGCCGGCCCCTATTGCACTATGCTGCTGGGCGACCTGGGCGCCGACGTGATCAAGATCGAACGGCCCGGCGTGGGCGACCAGTCCCGCGGCTGGGGGCCGCCCTTCCTTGAAGCCGAAAGTGCCTATTTCCTCTCCTGCAACCGCAACAAGCGCAGTCTGACGCTCAACGTGGCCAGCGACGAGGGGTAGCGCATAGTGCACTGCCTGCTGGAGAGTGCGGACGTCTTCATCAACAACCTGCCGCGACAGAGCTCGCTGGACAAGTTCGGCCTGGACGCAATCACATGGCGGCAGCGCAATCCGCGGCTCATTCACTGTTCCATCACCGGCTTCGGGCGCACGGGCCCCTATGCCAACCGCGGCGGCTACGACGTGCTGGCCCAGGCCATGAGCGGCACCATGGCCCTCACTGGCGAGCCGGAGGGTGAACCAACGCGCTTCCCCACGGCCATCGCCGACATCACCGCCGGCGTCTACGCCCTCACCGGCATCCTGGGGGCGCTGCTGGTGCGGGAACGCACGGGAGAAGGCCAGGCCCTGGACATCGCCCTGCTCGATAGCCAGATCACCTGGCTGTCGTATGTGGCCGCCAACCATTTCGCCACCGGCGAGCGCCCGCCCCGCCTGGGCAATCTGCACCCCACTATCGTCCCATATCAGCCATTCCGAGCCAGAGATAAGCTCTTCATCGTCGGTGTAGGCTCGGAGCGGCTGTGGCAGCGCTTCTGCCGGGCAGTGGGCCTTGAAGAGACGCTGATGAACGATCCCCGCTTCGCCACTAATACCAACCGGTTGGCACACCGCGAGCAACTCGTCTCGTTGCTGCAGCCCATCTTCCTCCAGGAGGACACTGCCCACTGGCTGAAGACCCTCACTGCCGCTGGCATTCCCTGCAGCTCCATCAATCACGTGGACGAGGCGTTGAACGACCCGCAGGTGCTGGCGCGGCAGATGATCGTCGAGATAGAACATCCGCTCAGCGGCGTGGTCAGATCGCTGGGCTGCCCCATCGTCCTGTCCGACACACCAGTCAGCTACCGGCTGCCGCCGCCCCTACTGGGCCAGCACACGGAGGAGATACTGAGCGGCCTGGGCTACGATTCGGCAGACGTGGATCGGCTTCGAGCAGCCGCTGTGGTGTGATGTGCCCACCTCAGTTGCGTTGAGGTTTCTGCTGCATCCTACGACCGCTGAAGAACCGCCAGACTCGCCACAGAGGCACAGAGAGCACGGAGATTCTAGGGGCGGGTCTGGAGACCCGCCCCTACTCAAGAACCCTATGTCCTACGTTTGATGCGGAACAACGCTATCTCTGTGGCTGAATGGCCTGTCTTCGGGGGAGTCATCCTGCGAGAGGTGTTTGCCGTGCTATACGAGCCAGCAGCAGTGATCCAGTCCTACGAGAGAAACGCCGAGATGGAGAACAAAGCGGACAAGGGTCGTGTGAGGGCTATATTATGAGGAACCCGATGCAGGGGAAACCACTCGAAAGCAAAGTGGCCATCGTCACCGGTGCTGGTCGAGGGATGGGGCGCAGCATCGCCCTGGCCTTGGCTGGCAATGGTGCGCGACTGTCTCTGGCCGCCAGAACCGAGACGGAACTGCACGCTGTCCAAGCCGAAATCGAAGCCTTCGGCGGCCAGGCCGCGAGCTTCCCCACCGATGTCAGTTCAGAGACAGCGGTGGTTCAGTTAGTACGCAACACCGTCAAGCGGTTCGGACAGTTGGACATCGTCGTCAACAACGCTGGCATCGGCATCTTCGGGCCCTTGGCCGAGACGACCACCGAGCAATGGGATCGCTTGATGGTGGTCAATGCCCGTGGCCCGTTCCTGCTCTGCCGGGCAGCCATTCCGTACCTGAGGCAGCAAGAGCAATCTTTCATCATCAACGTGACTTCGGTCGTGGGCGTGAAGGGTTACGTCAACCAGGCCGCATACAGTGCGTCCAAACATGCGGTGATGGGCATGAGCAAGGCCCTGGCCAAGGAAGTGCAGCAGGACGGCATCCGAGTGCACGCCATTTGTCCGGGAGGTGTAGATACACAGATGGTCAGCCAGGCGCGTCCCGATCTCGACCGATCGGTGCTAATGCGGCCGGAGGAGATTGCCGACATCGTACTGTTCCTGGTCACACGGCAGGGCAATGCCGTCATCGACGAGATACGCGTCCGGCGAGCGGCATCAGCGCCCTGGGCATGATTCTGCATACGGGGCTCGTGGTAGCGACACAATGTCATTAAGTCGAGGTGCAGCATAGGGCCTTGTGCCCGTTTTTTCGCGCCACAAGACGCCCACAAGCGACACAATGTCATTGAGTCGAGGTGTAGCATAGGGCCTTGTGCCCGTTTCTTGCCGCCACAAGACGCTCACAAGGGGCTAAACTACGCTTGATGACATTCGGAGTAATCCGTCAGAACCCAGAG
>CAZPMV010000441.1:0-2539 GCA_964587335.1 uncultured Anaerolineales bacterium | reverse complement strand
CTAAGGACCACAGATTGCATATTGGTTGGCTCTACGCGGATTTGAGGGGTACGGAGGGCTTGTGGTAGCGACTCATGAAGACTGAGGAACTATCTGGGTAATCAGAGAGTCACCTGTAGGCCCATTTAGGCCCTTTTGTTACCTCACGGTCTTCCGCCATTGCGCTGACGATGTTCGTAGTAAGCCATGGAGCGTAGCGGAGTGGCGCTTTGACGGCACTCCACTTCGTTTCGTGCCTGACTACGAGCCATCAACACGTTGCAGGGAGACCACCCGTTGCCTGGGTAGATTCCTAGGCTTCATCAGTCACTCCATGTATGGCATAAGCGACTGAAGTCGCCACTACGAACCTGGAAGGCAACACTGGCCGAACTCTTACCCCACGAATCTACCTTGAGCCGACTGTTTCTGTGTCATCTGTAAACTCTGTGGTCTGATAGGAGAGGGAGATGCTCATCGGTCGTCTGTTTTTCGCCGCCGTTCTCGGCTATGCTATTGGCGCTTTCCCCACCGGCGTGGTGGTGACCCGGCTGCTGAAGAAGCCTGACGTGCGCTTGAGTGGCAGCGGTCACATGGGCGGACTCAACACCTACCGCCAGGCGGGTGTGGCTGGGGGTCTGGTCACCGCTCTGGTGGACACAGGGAAGGGCGTGCTGGCCGCCTGGCTGGCACAGAGCCTGACAGGGACATCGTGGGCCCTGCCGGTGGCGGGTGTGGCCGCCATTGCGGGGCACTGCTGGTCGGCCTACATCGGCTTCGCTGGAGGAATGGGGCTGGGCACGATGGCGGGCCTATTCTTCTGGCAGCAGCCGGTGGCGCCGTTCATCGGCGCGGCCCTGTGGGGATTGGGCTACCTCCTGCTGCGTGAAAGCCCGCGATCGGTGATGGTCATGACCGTGCTGATCGTGCCGGTCTTCTGGCTGTTGGGCCACTTTGGCTATGCGTCACCGGAAGTGATGGCACTGGGCATTGGCGGCGCGGGCGTGATCTTCATCCGGCACCTTACGCAGTTACGCGTCTACGACCGGCGAGCGGCGGCGGCGGAGTAGCTGCAAAGGTGCAACGCACTTCGCAAGTGCGTTGCACCTTCCTGTTTTTGACAAGCAACGCACTCTGTGGCATAATCTGCTCAGATAATCAATCTCGGCAACGACAAAGAACCGGACGAGTAGCCGCCGCAGCGGGGTTCAGAGAGCTCCTGTGAGGTGGAAGTGGGGTACCAGCGCTGGCGGTGAATGGACCGGGGAGTTGGGCGCTGAACCGGTGTGAGCCGCAGTAGGCGTTCCCGGATACGCCACCGTTATCTGGCGCAGTTGAGTGAGACTGGCTTTGAACACCCCGTGTGTGTCGCACGCGGGGTTTTTTGATACCTGCCTGAAAACTCCACGCAGACATCCAACGGATTTGCACTGACCGTGCCCCGCTTGGGTGTCGGATATTGGATACTAGATACTGGTAGGAGGGAAGAGATGGAACCCCGAGAACGAATTCTGACCGGCGACCGGCCCACGGGCAAGATGCACCTGGGCCATTACGTGGGCAGTCTCAAGAACCGCGTGGCGCTGCAGGACGAATACGAATGCTTTTTCATCATCGCTGATCTGCACATGCTGACCACGAAGCCCAGCAAGGAGGCCATCGAGCGGATTGACCAGACGGCGCGGGAGATGGTGCTGGACTACTTAGCTTCGGGCATTGACCCGGAGAAATCCACTATCTACTTGCAGTCGGCGGTGCACGAGGTGTACGAGCTGAACCTGCTCTTCGAGATGCTGGTCACCGTGCCGCGGCTGAGCCGGTTGCCCAGTCTCAAGGACATGGCTCGGGATGCTGGTCTCACGGAGATGCCTTTTGGCTTGCTGGGCTACCCGGTCTTGCAGGCCGCCGACATTCTCATGCCGCGGGCGCATCTGGTGCCCGTGGGCAAGGACAACTTGGCCCACGTCGAGCTGTCGGCGGAAATCGCCCGCCGTTTCAACCGGCTGTACGGCGAGGTGTTCCCCGTGCCCCATGGTATGGTGGGGGAGGTGCCTACGCTGGTGGGCACCGACGGCCAGGCCAAGATGAGCAAGAGCCTGGGCAATGCCATCTTCCTTTCCGATGACCCGGCCACGGTGCGCAAGAGGGTCTTCAGCATGTACACCGACCCCAAGCGCATCAGTGCCGACATCCCAGGCACGGTCGAGGGCAACCCTGTCTTCATCTACCATGACGTCTTCAACCCTGACGAGGAGGAAGTGGAAGACCTGAAGACACGCTATCGCCAGGGGAAAGTGGGCGACGTGGAAGTGAAGGAGAAGCTGGCCCGGGCGCTGAACGATTTTCTCGATCCCCTGCGCGAGCGGCGCGCCCACTACGAGCGCCAGACCGGCCTGGTGGATGAGATCATCTACGAGGGGACGCTGCGCACACGAGAAACGGCGCGGGAGACGCTGCGGCTGGCCAAGGAGGCCATGGGGCTGAGCCGCGCCTTCACCCGCATCCGCCGCCGCGCCGAGAGACGGCGCAAGAAGCTGGAGAAGGCTGGATGAGTGGGCAT
>CAZPMV010000440.1:0-2552 GCA_964587335.1 uncultured Anaerolineales bacterium | reverse complement strand
GATGGTGAGCTGATACTGATGGTGAGGAGTTGCACTCCGAACCAACGTCGGGAGTGCAACCCCCTCACATCGGGCAAGGACCCCTTACATCGGGTGAGAACCCTGATCGGAGCAATCTCATGGCACAGATCATACATGAAATCAAGGCATCATACGCGTTCGTGGAACGCAACTTCAACCTGGTCAAGCGGTACTGGGGCTGGGAGGTAGTATGGCTGGTCTACTCCATAGTCAATGCCCTGTCCATTACCTTCATCGGCAAGGCCTCGGGGGCCATCACCGGCCACCCCATGAGCCAGGCAGAGATTGACACAATGATTCTCTACCTGCTGGTGGGCACGCTGGTGTGGCACTATCTGTCCGTGGTCTTCCACAACATCAGCGAGGCCATCTCCTGGGAGCGCTGGGAGGGCACCATCGAGTACACCTTCATGGCCCCGGTCACTCGCTTCACGCACATGATGGGCCAGACCGCCTTCTGCGTGGTCTACGGCGTGATGCACACCGGCGTGATCCTGCTGGTGGTCAGCCTGTTCTTCAGGCTGGACCTGAGCCAGGCCAACATGCTGGGCAGCGGGCTGGTGCTGCTGGCCGGCAGCCTCTCCTTCATCGGGTTGGGCGTGATCGCCGCCGTGCTGCCGCTGCTCTACCCTGAGCGGGGCGCACAGATGACGCACGTCATCCAGGCACTGGTGTTGCTGGTATCGGGTGTCTACTACCCTGTGTCGGTGCTGCCGCGCTGGCTGCAGCCGGCGGCCAGCTTGTCGCCTGCCACCTACGTACTGGAAGGGATGCGGGGGGGCATCTTGGAGGGAGCGAGCACCGCGGCCATGCTGCGCTACGTCCGGCCGCTGTTGCTCATGGGGGTTATCTTCATCCCCTTGGGCGTGTTCATCTTCCAAGCAGCCGAGCGCTATGCTAAGCGCACCGGCAAGCTGAAGCGAAGTGGATCAAGCGCGAAACATGAAGTTAGATTACGTTTCACGACTCCTCTGAAAACCCTCCAAAACGATCAAGCCGACGGGGCCAACGTCCCACTTTGACGCCAAAAACAACCCAAACTGGGGGAACGTGCGATGAAAAGTGAGCATGAGAGGGCACGTGCCTCCCACCATCTGGGTACGGAAGACCTTTTTCAGTAGAGCCGTTTCACGCATTAACACATGACTGTTCACATCGAGGAGAATCACAATGATAGAGATACACAACTATCGAAGAGAAAACCTGCCTGCTCTGGTGACGTTGATCAACGAGGCGGATGCTTTTGACAAGCTGGAGCGGGCTACGACCCTACGAGAGTTGGAGCACGAGATGTCGTTCCCGACCTTCCATCCTAAGACCGACTGCTTCCTGGCCTGGGAAGGTGACCGGTTGATGGGCTATACCGACCTCTTCGCGGCCAAGGGGGACGCCGACACAGGGAGCACGATCTACTGCGATGGAGTGGTCCATCCTCAGTGGCGGCAACGCGGCCTGGGCCAGCGACTGCTGAGGGCGGCCTACCACCGGGCCACAGAGTGCCTGGCCGAGATCGAACAGGGCCGGGTCAACTTCAACTGCAGCACCCGTGATGTGGAAGAGGACCGGAAGGCCCTCTTTGCAGGCTTCGGCATGAAGCCGGTGCGCTACTTCGTGAACCTGGTCCGGCCTATCAACAATGGACTGCCTCCAGCGCAGGTTCCGGCTGGCTTCCGGCTGCGCACCTTTGGTCTAGAGGAAGACATCGAGACTGTCTGGAAGGTGGATAACCTCGCTTTCCGCGACCACTGGGGCCACACCGACGGGAAGTTGGAGGACTTTGTTCATTGGATCAAAGCCCCCCACTTTCGCCCGGAACTGTGGTTCCTGGCCGAGGAGGAAGCGACCGGTAGGATAGTCGGCCTGGGATTGAACATCATTGACCCCGACTGGATCGCCCAAACGGGCCGCCAGGAGGGATACGTGGAAAGCCTGGCTGTGCTTCGCGAGTATCGGCATCGAGGCTTGGGCACAGCGTTACTGGTGCACAGCCTGCACGCCCTGCGCCAGGCTGGCATGGAAGGCACCCACCTCCACGCCGACGCTGAGAACCTGACCGGCGCGATGCGCCTGTATGAACGGGTGGGATTCCGGCTGCGGAAGACGGGCATCGCCTACCAGAAAGTGATGGCAGAGTAGTGATATCCGAGAAGACCATTCCCCCATCACGCCTTCGTCTTGGAGCGTCAGGAGGATGACAATGACGAATAGCAACCACATTGCTTTGTCTGTTCGACATGCAAGGAAAGCGTTCAGGAAGAATGGAAACAGTGGCTGGTGGAGACGGTTGCGGGGCAAGAAGAACGACTCCGGCGACGAAACGCCGCGTCAGGTCGTCGCCGTCAACGACGTGAGCTTCGAAATCCAGAGGGGCGAGATCTTCGGCATCCTGGGCCCCAATGGCTCGGGCAAGTCCACACTGGTGCGCCTGGTCGCCACGCTGCTGCAGCCCGATGGAGGCACAGTCGCCGTCTTCGGCCACGACGTGCAGCGCGAGGAGATGGCCGTGAAGCGGCTGATCAACCGAGTTTCGG
>CAZPMV010000439.1:0-2563 GCA_964587335.1 uncultured Anaerolineales bacterium | reverse complement strand
GGTGAGCGACGACTTCGGCGTGCTGGCTGGCTACGTGGTGACGACCTATCCGGCGCTTCAGAGCAGCGACAACAGCAACAAGATACAGGCCTACGATGTCACCCTGACGTTCCCGGGTGGTGAGAACAAGACCGCTGACTTCGGGTATAGGCTGCTCTTGCTGGAGCCGGATCTGCAGATCAGTAAGACCCTGAACGGCCCTGACACGGTGGATATTAAGGACCCGGTCAGCTTCACCATCCGCATCACCAACACTGGCGACACGACGATCACCGTACTGCCGCTGAGGGATGTCTACAGCACCACGTATCTAACCTACGGCTACACGGATACGGTCACGACGTGGGCCGATCCCGACTCCGACGACCACAACGACGACGGAGAGATCAACTGGACCGATCTGACGCAGACTCAGGGCGATCTGGCGCCGAGTGCCAGTTTCACGGTGATCGTGACCTTCACGGGAAAGGCGGACACGACGCTGTTGCAGCCGGATAGCAAGACGGAGAACACGGCCATCGTGGATGGCGCATGGGCAGACCCGGATGGTCCGGGTCCGCACCCTGGACAAGCAGTCCCGCGGAGAGAGGACAGTGACAGGGTGCAGATCCTCGTGCGCACGGGCGTGGTGCTGGGTAGCCTGAATGCGGTGGCCCAGCCGGACGGCGTGCTGATCAGTTGGCAGACGGCGAACGAGCTGTGGATTCTGGGTTTCAACCTGCTGCAGCGAGGGGTTGGTGGCGAGTTGGAGCAGGTGAACGACGAGTTCATCCTCGCCGAGTACGCCGGAGCGGGTCAGGGTAGTGACTACGCTTACCTGGACAAGGGTGTGGTCTCCGGGAGGACGTACGACTACGTGCTGGCGGCAATCGTGTCCGACGGCAGTGTAGAGCGGTACGACGTGCCTGCGGTCACCGCCAACTGGTGGCTTCAACTGCCGCTGCTCTTGGCGAGATAGCGTGCGAGTCTCCTGGTTTGCAGCATCGTCCGGCTGGGAGATCATGACGATGCACTCCGGGAGCGGGTGGCCAGGTGGTCCTGGCTAGGTTGAAGGAAGTGCTCTGAAGTTGGGCGGGCGTGGCCATGGTAAAAGGCAGCCCGCCCAACTTGCTGCGCGGGACCGTAGTGCTTCGTCTATCGCAACTGCTCAGCCTATGTCATTGCGAGGAGCGTTTCTTGCGACGAAGCAATCCCCATGCGCGTCGGCGAGATTGCTTCGTCACTCCGCTACGCTCCGTTCCTCGCAATGACAGAGGGAGACTGAGTAGTTGCCGTCGATCCTTTCCAAACGACGCCGGTGGGTCTCCCCGTAAATTGTTATGAATCTGTAATATGGTTTTTATGAGTTCTTTAATGTCAATATGCTAGAATATGGTAGTTTGAGCAGGCTGGTGGATTATGGGGCCGTGTTCCCTACCTTTCACTTTGCGGTGTCCCACCCCTGCGCACATCTCGACAGAATCTGGGAGACCTCCCACTGATGGCGAGGAGTTGTACTCCGAGCCTTGGCGGGCATATTGGAGGAGAATGGCATGACTGGAAACACACTCAACAAGCGGCGCTCATTACTGATCACCATCAGCGTGGTGGGAGTTCTGGCCCTAGCGCTGTTCGGGCTGATCAGCGTGAGCATGGCGGCCTCGCCCGATTCGCCATTGGCGAGACCCCTGGCCTTGCTGGGCGAATCCAGCCTGGGCGACTACGTGTGGCACGACGTTGACCACGATGGCATCCAGGATGTAAGCGAGACAGGCATCAACGGCGTTTTGGTCAATCTGTACCTCGACGCGAATGGCAACCAGGTCATTGATGCCGGCGAGTACACGAGCACCATCACGACGAAGCTCAACCCGGACCCGCCGCAGAACGATGGCTGGTATGACTTCGTGGGCATCACCGCCGACGGCAACCGCTACATCGTGGAGATAGATCCCAGCAACTTCCTCCCCGGCGGTGCGCTGGAGAACTACGTCTACACCGGTGACCTGGGCGGGCAGCCCTACAGTGGGCCCGAGCCCCGACCTGTCCACCTGTGGGACATCATCATGGACTACAACAACGCCGACTTCGGCTACGCCTTGGCGGGGATCGAACTGGTGAAGCTGGCGGGCAATGCGCCGGATGGTGACGTGGAGTACATTGAGGTTCCGAGCGAGACGGTGATCTATACCTACACCTTCACCAACACCGGCGAGACGTACCTGTCGAACGTTGTCATAACCGATGACAACGGCACGCCAGGTTTCACAGCGGACGATTTCCAGTCCTGTACTCCCTTCCCTGGCCCCTACGCGCCGGGCACTGGGGATCAATGCCAATTGAGTACTGCCGTTAGCGACAACCGCACCAACATCGCCACGGTGGTGGGCAATCCCACCGATGACCTGGGCACGGACCTGCCTGGAAACGATGTCACCGACGACGACGATGCGGTGGTGAAGATGGTGGATGCGCGGATCACGCTGGACCCGCTGCAGGCGACGAACGAGGTAGGGGATCCGCACGTTATCACGGCCCTGGTGGAGGTGCACGACGGGACGTCGTGGGGACCGGCGCCGGACGG
>CAZPMV010000438.1:0-2571 GCA_964587335.1 uncultured Anaerolineales bacterium | reverse complement strand
GAATCGGGACTGGCGAAGGTGCCCACGCCAAAGGTGTCCGTGTAGCCATAGGTCATGTAGGTCGTGCTGTACACATCCTGCAGCGGCAGCACCGTGATCGTCGTCCAGCCTGTGTTGGTGATGCGGATGGTGAAAGTCAGCGGCTCGTCCACCCGCACCGGTTCCGCTGTGCTCAGACGCTTGGTGATCGTGTAGCTCGACGGGATGTCGAAGCCAAAGTCGGTGGTGGTGATGACGTCGCCGCCTGCCAGCGTGACACCGACGTCATGAGTGACCGGGTGGCCATCGGAATCCACATCATCGGGGGCGGCGTCCTGCGGGCTGGCCAACCAGTGCTCCAGCGTCCCACCCGGCTGGAACTCGTAGTCGGGAATCTTGACGGTGTACGTATCCGATAGCACATTGGTGAAGGTGTACAGGCCACTGGCGTCGGTGGTCGCAATGAGTACCGCTCCGTCTGTCAACACCACGTCCACGCCAGGGATGCCCGGCTCGCCGGGATCCTGCCGCCCGTCCCCGTCCACATCCCACCACACCAAGTCACCAAGGAACTGGGCAAACTCGAACAGCAACGGCGTGGGATCATTCTCCCCCGCCTCGGTGGGATCGCCATTGCCGTTGGGGTCGGGATTGATGCCCGGGTCCGACCAGTCGCTGACGGTTGTGCCCGCCGGGCTGGTGCCGTAGACATAGGCCGAGTTGTTGTAGGGGCCGGGGTTGATGCCAGGATTCAGGATGACCGTGAGCATAATGGCGCCCGTGGCGCCCACGGCCAGGCTGTCGCCTCCGGTCAGCAGGTTGAGATCCGTGCTGCCATCATACCCGGGCGGCGGCCAGTTCTCCGTGAACTCCCCGCTGGCCACGCTGGCCACCGTGTAGCTCACCGCTCCGGCGAAGGTGATGTCCAGATCGTCGGTCACCTGCACGCTGTGCGAAATGATGTCACCCAGGTTCTCCACGGTGATGGTGTAGACCACCGTGTAGGTGCCGTCGCCGTTGCTCATCAACGAGGCCACGTCCTTAGCCGCGCCGATGACCGGATCCTCACTGAAGGTCACCGGCGTTGGATCGTTCTCGCCCGGCTCGTTGGGATTGCCGTCACCGTCGGTGTCCGGAATGCTACCGTTATCGGAATTGTCACTGGTGGGCGTGCCCCCCGGACCCGCGGCCGTGGCCGTGGCCTGGTTGTTGTGAGGCCCCAGGGCAGAGCCGGGCGTGACGGTGACCAGCACTTGGATCGTCCCCGCCAGGTGGATCAGCAAGCTGTCGGTGCCGGCCAGCAAGTTGGTGTCGCTGTCGCCGTCGTAGCCACCGTTCACAGTGAAGTCGCTGCTGCTGACGCTATCCACCGTGAAGCTGTCCGCGCCGCTGAAGGTGTCGGACAGGTTATCGCTCACCTGGACGTCCTCCAGCGACACGTTACCCAGGTTCTCCACCGTGATGGTGTAGGCCTCGGTGTAGGTGCCGTCGCCGTGGTTGGTCACTGGGCCCGCCGACTTGGCAGCGCCGATCACAGGGTTCTCCGTGAACGTCACCGGCGTCGGGTCGTTCTCGCCCGACTCGTTGGGATTGCCATCGCCGTCGGTGTCGGGATCCGTGCCCTCGTCCGAGATATCAATAGCGGGTCCACCGCCCGGACTCGTGCCGATGGCCGTGGCCTGGTTGAAGTAGGGGCCCAACTCGGAGCAAGGGGTGACGATCACGGTCAGCGTGATCGTCACCAACTGACCAATGGCCAAGCTGTCGCTGCCCATCAGCAGACTGATGCTGGGTGGGCTGCCAGCGTAGCCGCCGTTCACCGTGAAGATGTCGCTGCTGACGCTGCCGACCGCGAAACCAGCCGACCCGGCAAAAGTGTCCGACAGGTTATCAGTCACTTGCACGTTGTTGAGTTGCACATCGCCCAGGTTCTCCACCACCAGCGTGTAGGTCACCGTCTGCGTGCAGTCGCCGTTGTCGCTGAGTGAGTCCACCGCCTTGGCCACACCGATGACCGGGTTCTCCCCCAGGATGAGCGGCGTCGGGTCATTCTCGCCGGACTCATCGGGGTTGCCATCCCCATCGGGGTCGGGGTCTACGCCATCGTCCGACAGATCGGAGACTGTGCTGCCGGCCGGGCTCGTCCCCAGCGCCGTGGCCTGGTTGTTGTACGGGCCCAGGTTGCCATTCGGAGTGACGGTCACCACCAGGGTGATCGTGCCGCTAGCACCCACACCCAAGCTGTCACCGCCCGACAGCAGGTTGAGGTCCGTGCTGCCGTCATAGCTGCCGTTCGCCGTGAAGTCAGCGCTGCTCACGCCATCGGCGTTGAAGCCAACCGCGCCGGCGAAAGTCACCGAAAGGTCATCCGTCACCTGGACGCTGTTGAGCACCACATCGCCCAGGTTCTCCGCCACTAGGGTGTAGGTGACCGTGTAGGTACCATCGAGGTTGTTGACCACCTGGAGGACATCCTTGGCCACGCCGATCACCGGGTCCTCCGTGAACGTCACCGGCGTCGGGTCGTTCTCACCCTGCTCCGTGGGATCGCCGTTGCCGTTCGGATCAGGATCCAGACCATCATCCGACAGA
>CAZPMV010000437.1:0-2604 GCA_964587335.1 uncultured Anaerolineales bacterium | reverse complement strand
CGGGCGAGATCATCGCCTGGCTCAATTCGGATGATGTCTATTTGCCCGAAACGCTGGCTACTGTGGCAGAGCTTTTTGAACAAAATTCGGATGCGGGCATCGTCTATGGCGATGTTTTGTCGATTGACGGCGCGGGCAATCCCATCACCGACACGACGCAATCCGATGGCTCCTATCTCTTCGATTACCTGCCACCGGGCGTCTATACGGTCACGCTGGACACCAACACGCTGCCCGCGGGCATGGGATTGACCACGGGCAACGACCTGATCGTGGACCTGAGCGCGGGCGAGAATGAGCTGACGGCCGACTTCGGCGCCGACGACACGGCCACCATCGGCGACTTCGTCTGGCGCGACCACGACGGCGACGGGGTGCAGGATGGCGCGGGCGCCGGTGAGACCGGCATCCCCAACATCACCGTCACGCTATACGATATCACCGGCACGCTCATCGCCA
Organism: uncultured Anaerolineales bacterium; assembly: GCA_964587335.1. Lineage (GTDB taxonomy): Bacteria > Chloroflexota > Anaerolineae > UBA3071 > UBA3071 > UBA3071. The sequence continues at coordinate 2,145 of CAZPMV010000437.1, read as the reverse complement.
CCACGACCACCAACGCCAGCGGCATCTACACTTTCACCGGCCTGCCCGCGGACCAGTATTCGGTCTATGTTGACGAATCCGATCCGCAGATGCCCGCGGGCTATGAGCCCACCACCACCAATCCCCTGCCCGTCGCCCTGACCGCCGGTCAGCAGTACGAAGATGCCGACTTCGGCTTCACCGACTATGGTGCCATCGGCGACCGCATCTGGGAGGACGAGGACGGCGACGGCGTGCAGGATACCAGCGAGTTGGGCCTGGCCAACGTGCAGGTGACTCTGGTGGACGATTTCGGCAACACACAGTATGCCACCACCGACGCCATGGGCGTCTACACCTTCACCGACCTGCCCAGCGGCACCTATACGGTGACCGTCAACGCCGCCACCCTGCCCGCGGGCTACGGCATGACGGGCGACCCGGACGAGGCAGGCACCTGTGTGACCTGCGACGGCCAACACGTGGTCAATCTGGGTATCGGCGAGAATTACGACGATGCCGACTTCGGCTACGACGGCACGGGCGTCATCGGCGACTTCGTCTGGCGGGATCTGGATGGTGACACGCTGCAGGACGGCGCGGGGGCCGGGGAGACGGGCATCCCTAACATCACCGTCTGGCTGTACGAGGACCAGGACGGCGATGGCACCATTGACCCCGGCGAGCCGCTGCTGATGACCGACACCACCGACGCCAACGGGCTTTACAGCTTCGCCGGCTTGCCGCCGGGAGACTACGTCGTGGATGTGGACGAGAACGACCCCCAGATGCCAGACTACACCAACAGCACACTCGACCCGCTGGCGGTGGATCTGGGGCCGGGCCAGATCTACAACGAGGCCGATTTCGGCTTCGGGCCGTATGCGCAGATCGGCGACTACGTCTGGAACGACATCAACGGTGACGCCAACCAGGATGCGGGCGAACCGCCCATGGCGGGCGTGGTGATCACGCTGACGCCACCTTCGGGCGTAGATGCGGGTGGTGGTCCCGGTGTGCCGGTCACCACCACCACCGACTCCAACGGCTACTATCTCTTCGATGTGCAGGATGCCGCGCCCGTGGTGGGAACCGTCTACACCCTCACCGTGCAGACGCCCGCTGGCTACCAGTTGACCACGTCCAACGATCCCTACGTGGAGACGCTGACCGTGGGCGAGTATCACACAGACGCCGACTTCGGCTTCCGCGGCACGGGCTCCATCGGCGACTACGTGTGGGACGACGCCGACGGCCAGGGCGACCAGGATGCGGGCGAGTCCGGCCTGCCGGGCATCACCGTCTACCTCTTCGAGGACAGCAACGGCAACGGTCGCAACGACGATGGCGAGCCCTTCGTGGGCACGACCCCGACCGACGCCAACGGCATCTACACCTTCACCAACCTGCCGGCGAGCGACTACGTCGTGCTGGTGCAGGAGGATGACCCGGCGCTGCCCGCCAACTACGGGCCGACCACCTTCCAGCCCATCTCGGTCAGCCTGGCCGAGGACGAGATCTACCAGGACGCCGACTTCGGCTTCGGGCCCTCCGGCTCCATCGGCGACACGGTCTACTACGACGCCAACGGCAACGGCGAGTACGATACCGGCACCAGCGAGGAGTACGGCATACCCGGCATCACCGTCTGGCTCTACTCCGATCCCAACGGCAACGGTGATCCCTACGACGACGGCTCCATCATCTCCACCACCGAAACCATCACCGACGGCTTCTACTTCTTCGGCGGGCTGCCGGCGGATGGCAGCACCGACTACGTGGCGGTGATGGACAGCAGCGACCCGGACATCCCCGCCGGCTTGCAGCTCACCACGCTCAACCCTTACCCGGTGCAGAACCTGCCTGCTGGCGAGTTCTACGATGAAGCCGACTTCGGCCTGCGGGGCACCTCGGCCATCGGCAACTTCGTCTGGCACGACACGGACGGCGAGGGCGACCAGGACGAGGGTGCGGGGTCCGGCATCGGCGACATCACCGTGGAGCTGTGGGAGGAGAGCAACGGCATCCCCGGCTTGCAGACCGGCCCCGGCGGCGACGACCGCGTGGCCGTCACCTCCACCCTGGCCAGTGGCATCTACACCTTCACCAACCTGGTGAATGGCACCTACTACGTGGACGTGGACGAGAGCGACCCGGACATGCCGG
>CAZPMV010000436.1:0-2613 GCA_964587335.1 uncultured Anaerolineales bacterium | reverse complement strand
CTACCACACGTCGCCGCAGTTGGTCGAGGAGACGCAGACGCGAAAGGGGCGAAAGCAGGAAGGCGGCGAGGAGTATTGGATCTACTACAATACCACCAAGTTCAGCGGCAAACGGCTGGTGGTGAAGCCGGGCCAGAAGTTCACCAGCGTAGACAACGGCGTCTACAACATCCTGGTGTGGCGTGGCCAGGGGCGCTTCGATGGTCTGGAGATCGAGGCGGGCAACTTCAGCTTCGACGAACTCCTCGTCTCCTACGCCAGGGCCACTGTGCCCCTCGTGGTCGAGAACACGGGCACGGAAGACCTGGAGATCTTCAAGTTCTTCGGACCGGGCATCAATCTCGATGTGCCGATGATTCCGCAGTATCCCCCCGGTGGCTTGAGGGCAGTGATTCGTGATCTGTGATCCGTGATCTGGTTCGTCTGCATTAGGAGAACTTGACAATGAGCGAGCAAAGCTTCACCTCCATGGCAGGGGCCAAGGCCGAGGGCGAGGCCCCAGAGATCGGCGTGGGCATGCTGGGCTATGCCTTCATGGGCAAGGCGCACAGCAATGCCTACAAGAAGATACCCTATATGATGTATCCGCCGCCGGCGGTCCCGCGGCTGATCGCCATCTGCGGGCGCAACGAGGAAGCTGTGGCCGAAGCGGCGCGCCGCTATGGTTATGAGGGTTACTACACCGACTGGCGCAGGATGTTGGAAGATGACCGCATCCAGCTCTTCGACAACGGTGGCTCCAACAACATCCACGCCGAACCATGCATTGCCGCCGCTGAGGCAGGCAAGCACGTCTTCTGCGAGAAGCCGCTGGCTCGCACCGCCGAGGAGGCCAAAGCGATGCTCGATGCCGTCACTGAGGCGGGCGTCAAGCACATGGTGTCCTTGAACTACCGCTTCGTACCCGCGATCCGCCAGGCCTATGATCTCATCGCCAGTGGAGCGCTGGGACAGATCTACCATTTCCGAGCTATCTACTTGCAGGAGTGGCTCATGCCGCAATACGGCATACCCAAGATCTGGCGTCTGGACAAGGAACTGGCCGGCAGCGGCGCGCTGGGCGACCTGGGCGCGCATATCATAGACCTGGCCCGCTTCCTGGTGGGCGAGATCAAGAGCGTAGGGGCCATGATGCGCACTTTCATCAAACAGCGCCCCCTGAGCGACGGCAGCGGCAGCGGCAAGGTGGACGTGGATGATGCCTTTGTGGCCACCGTCGAGTTCGAGAACGGCGCGATGGGCACGCTGGAAGCCAGCCGGTTTGCCGGTGGCCGCAAGAACCACCAGGTGCTGGAGATCAACGGCGAGAAGGGCAGCATCCGCTTCAATTTGGAGCGCATGAACGAACTGGAGGTGTTCTGGGTGGGCGAGGAGCCCAGGGAGACGCAGGGCTTCCACAACGTGCTGATCACCGAAGGCTATCACCCGTGGTGGGAGAACTGGTGGCCACACGGGCACATCATCGGTTGGGAGCATACCTTCGTCCACGAACTGACGCACCTGCTGGACTGCATCGTCAACGACAAGGAAGTGGCTCCCTTCGGGGCGACCTTCGAAGATGGATACCGCGCCGCGGCCGTCTGCGATGCCATCGCCAAATCGGCAGAGAAGAAGAGACAGGTAGACGTAGAGTATTAGACTCAATACGGTTCAGATAGGCCGTTTTGAGGCAGTTACACCGCCGAGGTCGGGAGTTCAACTCCCTCCCAACCAGACTGAATACGGTTCAGATAGGCCGTTCTGAGGCAGTTACACTGCCGAGGTCGGGAGTTCAACTCCCTCCTAACCAAACTTACGTATTGGACTCTGGGAGCGGGGCGGGCTGCGTCTTGCCCCACCACCCAGTGTCCCTGTCAGTGGAAGTGCGGAGGTAGAAGACCATGAGCGACTTACCGATCACTCACATGACGCTGTACAAGCACGGCGTTGGTTTCTTCGAACGCCGCGCCAAGCTCAGCGGCGAGGAAGCGTCTCTCACCTTTCGTGTCGAGGAGATGAACGACATCCTCAAGAGTCTGACGGCCATAGACTGGAGCGACGGCCAGGTGCTGGGCGTTGCATATGCCACGCCGCAGGGCCGCGAAGAGCGGCTGGCCGGCTGCTCCATTCACCTGGGCGACACTCGCAGCCTGCAAGACCTGTTGGTCGGGCTGCGCGGGCGACGTGTGCGGCTGCTGCTCGATCAGCAGGAGACACTCACGGGTACACTGTTGGGCCTGGACGACGCGCTCCCAGAGCAGCCGTTGGCCACGGCGCTGGTATCGCTGTTGCTGGAAGACACCGATCAGGTGCAGGTTGTCCAACTAGGCCGCGTGGAGGGCGTCGAGATCCTGGATGAGCGGGGTGCTGCCGACCTGCGCTTCTTCTTGCAGACGTCGCTGAGTCAGGAGAATTACCGCCAGGTGACCATACGCCTGACACCCGGCGAGCACGATCTATCGGTGAGTTACGTTGCCCCTGCGCCGACCTGGCGGGTCAGCTACCGGGTGATAGCCGATTCTGAGACTGAACAGGGCAGGGCCCAGGCATTGCTGTTGGGTTGGGGTATCTTTGATAACCGGCTAGAGGAAGACCTCGAAGCGATTTCCCTGTCGCTCGTGGCTGGGATGCCCA
>CAZPMV010000435.1:0-2620 GCA_964587335.1 uncultured Anaerolineales bacterium | reverse complement strand
ACTCTTCAGTACCAGCGTCGGGGTAGGTGTGTTGGTCGGCGTGGGCGTCGGGGTGAACGTACTCTTCAGTACCAGCGTCGGGGTAGGTGTGTTGGTCGGCGTGGGCGTCGGGGTGAACGTACTCTTCAGTACCAGCGTCGGGGTAGGTGTGTTGGTCGGCGTGGGCGTCGGGGTGGGCGTGTTGGTTGGCGTGGGCGTGTTGGTTGGCGTGGGCGTGTCAGTCGGCGTGCTCGTGGTCGTAGAGGCCATGGTGACCGTAACCTGGCCGTCCTCCGCCGACACCTGGATAGGAATCCCATCCATGTCGGTAAACGTCAGCACCTCCACCCCCAGCAGGCTGGTGGCCCCGCTACCGAGAGTCTCGGCCGCCCCCCAGGTGATATTGGCGAGGTTCAATGGGTTTCCCTCCGATGAGCTCAACCCGCCCAGCGAGATGACGTTGAAGCGCACCGCATCCGGCACGCCATCCTGGTTGCGATCGTACTGCGAGTTGCACAGCCCGGCGTCGAAGGCACCATTGCGCTGGCAGGCGACGACCCTGAGCACAGCAGGGTCGTAACCGACCATGACCGTCGCCGCGCCCAGGCCCTGCACCCCGATCGCCTCGACCGGCAGCGTGACCGTTCCCCCGGGCAACTGGAGCGAGCCACTGACCGCCCGGACCACAGCACCCTGACGCGGCACCTGCTCTGGCAAGGGCAGCGGAGCCGCTTGTGTGGACAGGGACGCCGTGACCGTGATGATCAAGAGCAAGGCGAGCCACACTGATAAGGCTAGAGAACCGGACTGATGGAACCGCTTCATGGTTTTCCATACTGGCGAGCGTTCTGAAACTGGCTTGGCCTCTATCTGCAGGCCCGCCGAGCACCGGAAGCGCACGGCTAAACCAGACGGAAGCCTTCCACAAGCTCAGCCCGTGTAGAGGGCTTTCACCTGCTGGAGCCGCTGGCTCTGAGCCACCAGAAGGACTCTCGGCCGGTCCGTTACCTCTCTCGATGGTGCAAGGCATCGTTCAGGCGTCGCTGCACGAACATGGCTATCGTTTGCCATCTGACCCCTCAATCCCTGGGATGAACAAGGGAAGGGAGTTCTGTCTTGGGCAGACTACCCGAAAAAAACGAACGGCAAACACCAGGGCATACTGCATCCTGGTCCGTTGGCTCGGGGCGCTGCAGGATATCGTTCGACCGTCAGAGACGTACTTCCTCCCTTCGGGGGAGGGGGTGGTCTCCCTGCAACGTGTTGATGGCTCGTAGTCAGGCACGAAACGAAGTGGAGTGCCGTCAAAACGCCACTCCGCTACGCTCCGTGGCTTACTACGAACATCGTCAACGCAATGGCGGGAGACTATGGGGAAGAGAGAGACGCATTAAGGAGCCCCCCCTTCCCCTGTCTGACCTATTGCCGCCAGCGATGTCTCACCCTAGAAATCCGGGAACCGGACCACGTTGTTCCCCGTGCGGTTGACAACGTAGACCATGTTGAGTGTGTGGTCCACGGCTATGCCGAACGGGTCTTGCAGGTACACGGCGGGATGATATATCGTCCACGCCACTGTGTCGGTGACCCCGTCGATCACACTGATCGAGTTCTCCGCACTGTTCGTGACGAAGATGTGGTTCCTTGAGGGGTTGGCCACGATGCCACCACCGCCATGGGACCCGCCGTGGCCGACGTCAATGGACTTCAGCGGCGTCAGCCCGCTGGCCGTAGCCATGTAGACCCACACCTTGTTGGGGATGTTATGCGGGCCATAGGCCACATACAACTTGTAGGTGGACTCATTGTAGTCCAGCATATAGGGTACTGAACCTGGCGGATCCAGATGGACAGTCTGCGAACTGATCAGGTTGTTGGTAGCCCCATCAATGGTGCCGATGCTGTTGACATCGCGGTTGCTGACGTAGATGCGATTCAGGTGCCTGTTAACCGCGATGCCGAAGGTGCCAGCTCCGCCGGAGCCGACGTGGTCGATCACCGTGTCCGTCGCTCCATCGATCACTGCTACACCGTTGAGCCCGTGCAGCGCCACGTAGATGCGGTTGGTGTCGGGATTGACCGCTACGTAGGTAGGCTCTGACCCCACTGGGAAGTGATCGAGCACGGCCAGCGATGCACCGTCCACGACGTAGACTTCGCCGCTGGCGAAGCAGGCCACGTAGACCTTGTTGGTGTTGAAGTTCACTGCCACACCAAACGGTTCAGCGCCCACGGGGACCTGGCCGAGCTGGGCCATGGTCTGACCGTCTATGGCGTACAGGCTATCGTTATCGCGGCTGGTCACGTAGACCCTGTGCGTGCGCGGGTTGACATCGACGTCCTTCGGATGCCGCATGACGTCGGGCTGCCGAGTGGGTGTCGGCGTGGGCCACCATGGCCGCGGCTTGAACACGATCGGCAGGTAGACGCGGTGCTCCCTGGGGCCCTCAACCACAGACAGGTCGTAGGTGGCGCACTCGCCCCGTCCGAAGTAGTCGTCGACCTTGACATGGAGCATGCCGTTGTGGGTCGCGGTATAGACGATCTGCGAAGCGTAGTTGCCCATGACGTAGTCGTCGTTGAAGTCCAACAACGTGGTGCAGTCCGAGTCGTAGAGCCACAGTCGCGTATCGATAGGCCC
>CAZPMV010000434.1:0-2626 GCA_964587335.1 uncultured Anaerolineales bacterium | reverse complement strand
TGGGTGAAGTCGGCAGGGATGACGATGGCTGCCGCGGCCTCGCCTTCTGCCACCCGCTGCTCGGCCTCTGCGACCGTGTCAAAGGTCTCAATTTCCAGCTCGTCAATGCCCCTAAGCGGTTTGGCAACCTCCTCTCCAAAGATGCCGGCATCTTCGTTCACCAGGCAGATGTTCAGCAAGATGGTCGGGTCATCCCCATTGCCTGCCATTTGCAGATTGATGCTCCCGTAGAGTGAGCCGAAGAGGAGCGGCAGCAAGAAGAGCACCGCCAGCGAGCCGCGATCCTTGGCGATCAGTTGGATTTCCTTCCAGGCGATGGATAAGATATGGGAAATTGCATTCATGATTGCTCTCCTGATTAATCGAAATCAAACCGCCACAGCCCGATGACGAAGAAGATCGCGGTGAAGGCCAGCAATACGGCCATCTCCGCGGCCACATCGGCCAGTCCCAACCCGCGGACCAACAGATCGTTGAAGGCGCGGTTGGCCCAATAGTGCGGCACGATCTTGGGCAGCGGGCCGAGGAAGTTCTCCAGGATAAACAGCGGTATGAAACACCCACCGAGGATGGCCATGACCCACAGAAGAAGACTGCTCAATCCAGAGATCTGGTTTTCGGTGCGGGCGATGGCGGCGATGAGGATGCCGAAGCCGCTGGAACAGAGCGCGACCAGCACGGCGACGAGCGCCACGGCCAGCGGCGCGTCGCCCAGTGTCATTGACGCTAGTCCCAACAGGCGCATCCCGATGATGCCGAAGGCGAAGATAACGGCGGTTTGGATCAGTCCCGTAATGAAGTTGGGAATCATCTTGCCCGCCAGGAGAGATGCTTTGCTCATCGGGGCGGCCAACAGGCGGCGGAACGAGCCGATCTTCTTTTCATCGTAGACTGAGCGCGCCGTCGTCTGAGCCGTCAAGAAGACGAACAGAACGGTGAAGCCAGGTACGGCTAATTGGATGGCGTCCGGCATTTCCTCCCGCTCCCCCTCCTGTCCTGGAACCGTCTGCACCAACTCCACCAGCGGTTGCGTTCGAGAGCGCTCGAACTGACTGCGGGCCTGCGCCATCGTCCGTTCCACCGTGAAGACCTGGAATTGCTGGGGCGCGTTCGCCTGCATCTCGCCCATCTGCTGCAGACTGGCGAGGATCTGGCTCTCCAGCGACATGTCCTGGGCCACCCCTTCGACGACCAGCCGCACGGCTTCGGTTTTTTCGGCGCTCGCGTCGGGGTGGTTGACGAGACGCAGCGTCACGGGGCGGTTGCTCGCGATGTCGGCTGTGAAGTCTGCCGGAACGGTCAGCACGCGGGCGAGTTTGCTTTCTTCCAGAAGGGCTTGCGCCTCCTCCTGGGCGTAGCTCTCAACGCGCACGCCACCGGCCGCGTCGATGCCATCAAGCAGCGTCTGCGCAGCAACGCCTGCGTCGAGGTCAACCACCGGAAGCGGGATGCGGACATCTTCTTCCTCCCCACTGCCACCTATCGCTGCCAGTGCGCCACTGAACACGACTATGAACAGCAGGGGCAGCAAGAAGAGTTGGATCACTGCGCCACGATCTTTGAAGAACATCTGTAGGTCTTTGAGCGCTATGTTCAGTGCATTCATCGTGTTCACTCCCTCAGTTTCTTCCCCGTCAGGTGCAAGAAGACGCTCTCGAGGTTGGGCTCCAGGATTTACAGCGAGGTGAGGGTGATGTTGTGATCGCTGAGGTAGCCGATCACGTTGACCACGGCCTGCTGGCTGTGCTCGGCCACGATCTTGACGACGGTGCTGGTGGATATCGGTCCGCTTTCCTTTGCCTCAGGGGACTCTCCCTCGGCAGGGGGCGGGGCAACAGGCTGCGGTGCGAGCAGCGCCTCCTTGACCGCAGGGAGCGCTGAAAGCTGCGCCAGGAGCGCGTCGTCCACCCACGGCAGGCCCACGTGAATCACGCCGCCGCCCAGCATGGCGATCAGGTTCTTGACCGTGTCCAGGGCGATGATCTTTCCCTCGTCCATGATGGCCACCCGGTTGCACAGCAACTCCACCTCTTCCATGTAATGGCTGGTGTAGACAATGCTCATGCCTCGCTCGCGGTTCAGCCGCATCACGCTCTCAGAGATGTGGTTGCGGCTCTGGGGGTCCACGCCGACCGTCGGCTCGTCGAGGAACAGCAGTTTGGGTTGATGGACCAGACCGGCGGCGATGTTGATTCTGCGCTTCATCCCGCCCGAGAACTTCTCTATCGTCTGATCGGCCCGCTCGCTCAGGGCGACGATGCGCAGCACGTCCTCCACCCGCTCTTTGAGGTCCTTGCCACGCAGGCCATAGATGCGGCCGAAGAAGTTCAGGTTGGCCCGGGCGCTGAGCGTGGGGTAGAGGGCCAGGTCCTGGGGTACCAGCCCGTTGAACTTCTTGACCTGGTCCATCTGGCTGGTGATGTCGAAGCCGCCGATGCACGCCGTGCCCGAAGTGGGCGGAATGACGCCGGTCAGCATGGAGATGGTCTGCGTCTTGCCAGCGCCGTTGGGACCGAGCAGGCCAAAGACCTCACCTTCTTCGACCGCGAAGCTGACCCCTTTGACCGCTGCAAAGTCTCCATACTTCTTCACGAGAGTGTCTACTTCGAGAATGTTAGGCATTGGG
>CAZPMV010000433.1:0-2626 GCA_964587335.1 uncultured Anaerolineales bacterium | reverse complement strand
CGCAGCGGCGCGCGCCACGGCGCGCCAAGTTCCCCTGGAGGACCATAGCGGGTAGGTCGACAATGCTACCAATGACGTGAGTAGGGGCGACCGGCCGGTCGCCCCTACAGGGTGCAACGCACCTGACAGATTCATCCATCACACATGCAAGCAATGGGAGGAAGAAACATGTCCATTACTGGGCCCGACTTCGGCCGCGTGCTTTGTACGCTCGAACACGAAGAGCCCGATAGGGTTCCCTTGGCGGAGGTTGTCATTGACTACGAGATCATGAGCCAGTTCCTGCGTCGAACGGTGACCGACGATGACCTGGCCTCGCAGGTGGAGTTCTGGTCCGCTGCTGGCTATGACTACATTCCCTTAACAGTGGGAATGATGCGGCCTGGCAGAGTCACAAAGGACTCGCAGATCTCCAAGACGATCCAGGACGTTCTCCTGAAGGGCGCGGCGGAGGAAGGTAAGGACAAAGATGAAGATGGCGATGAGGATGATGCCTGGGACGTGTGGAAAAAACCACGCATTCACTCTGAGGCGGATTTCGAGACCTTCCCCTGGGAGGAGGCAGCCAGACTGGACTTCAGCAAGTTCCACGACGTTCAGACGCATCTTCCCCAAGGCATGAAGATCATTGCCACCTCTGGAAAGATCTTCACCCTGACCTGGATGCTCATGGGCTTCGAGAACTTCGCGGTCAACTTGCTGCGCAAGCCCCGGTTCGTGGCCAGAGTCCTGCAACGGGTGGCCCGGATTCAGCTTGACGGCCTCAGGGAGATTGTGAGCATTCCCAACGTTGCGGCGGTTTGGGCTGTGGATGATCTGGCTTTCGGCACCGGCCCCATGATCAGTCCCGCAGCACTCAGGGAGCATGTGTTCCCCTGGTACGAGGAGTTCGCAGGTATCTGCCACGAGAACGACCGCCATCTCATCTTCCACTCAGACGGTGTGCTTTGGGACTTGATGGAGGATCTCATCGGTCTGGGTGTGGATGGACTGCACCCGATCGACCCCACCTGCATGGACATCGAGGAGGTCAAGGCAAAGGTAGGCGACCGGCTCACCATCATTGGAAACATCTCCAATGAAATACTGGAGAGCGGAACGCCAGAGGAAGTTGCGGGACTCACCAAGAGGCGACTCAAAACACTGGCCCCTGGAGGGGGTTACTGCTTGGGTTCTGGAAACTCTGTGCCCTACTGGGCCCGAATTGACAACTACCGGGCAATGATTGAAACGGGCCTCAAATACGGGCGCTATCCGATCAGCATCCAGGAGGGATGAACTATGCAACACGTGGAGTTGAGCGGAACCGTCTTTGAGATGGGCCTGCAACATGGCCGCCGGTTGGCCGGCCTGATTGCGCAAGTCATCGAGCGAACCTGCCAGTTTCCTGAGAAGACGCTGCCCGCCGTTCGCGGCGCATCCCGCGACATTGAGAAGACGCTGTCGGCCCGGCACCCCAATCTGGTGGAGGAGATGCGCGGCATAGCTGAGGGCGCCGATCTGCCCTACGAAGACATCTTGCTCCTCAACGTGGCATACGACGCTCAGGGGGCTGTCCCTGACCCGCCTCTCCGCTGCACGGCCATAGGCCTCCCCGACACCGCCGAAGGGCCGCTGGTGGCCAAGACCGACGACGTGGCTATTGAGGAGCGAGACTTTGAGGTTTTCTTCCGGGTACAGCCGCGGGATGGTCACGCCTTCATCTACTACGCTTTCGGAGGCACGGTCTGGAACCACGGGGGGATCAATGATTCGGGGCTGGCCTTGGCCATGACCGGCCTGGGGCCCGCAGGAGAGCGCGATCCCCGTGGCATTCCCTCGCTGCTTTTCCTGCGGCAGGTCCTTCTGCGCTGTGCCACCGTCGAAGAGGCGCTGGCCTTCGCCAGAGCGAACCCCCTGAGAAGCAGCGGCTGCACCATGACCATGGCGGAGCCCACGTCAGGCGATATCACAGTAGTGGAGAAGTATCCGGCTGTGCAGACAGTGCACCGCTCCAGTCGGGAGCCCACTGTGCACACCAACCACCCTCAGTACGAGGAGACATTGGCGCTGCCACATGATGAACTGTGGGCGAGTCGCCTTGGCATTCCGGATCTGATGCCCAACAGCCTGGCCCGGCAAGAGAACGCGGCCCGTCTGGTGAAAAAGATCCCCTGGACGATAGAGGGGCTGCAGCAACTGCTCGGGAACCACGCCCAGTCGGGGGCAGTGTGCCAGCATGGTCAAGCTGGTCTGCACACCTCCATTGCCATGATCATGGTCCCCCAGCAGCGGGCAATGATCGCCGCTGAGGGGTATGGCTGCGGGCCCTACGTGGAGTACAGAGTCTGAGATGGACAGACAGGCGGTTGAGATCATCCGCCCCACGGACGACGACCAATGGGCTGAACTGGGCGCTTTCTTCGAGGAGGTATACGGCCCTGGCGACGCACACCTCTGGCGGACGTTCCATGGGCGGCCTCCGTTCTGCCGCAGGGAGTGGTGCCGCATCGTCCGTCAGGATGGTCGTATTGTCAGCCATGTCTGCTTCGTACCCCGTCCGATGCGCATCGGCTCGGCCGTGATCCGGGCCGGGACCATCGGCTACGTAGCCACTCACCCGGGCTATCGCAACCGGGGCCTGGTC
>CAZPMV010000432.1:1402-2635 GCA_964587335.1 uncultured Anaerolineales bacterium | reverse complement strand
AGGCCCATCAACCGCAAAGACGAGATGAGGAAGAAGAGCATCACATACCAGAACAGGAGCTGGCCGACGATGTCCGACAACCCCTTTTTCAGACCGATTCCTCGCAGAACACCCGTGACGCCCACGCGGTCCACCAAACCGTCGAATCCTAACCGCTTCAGGACGAAAACCAGCGCTTTCCGCAATATCCAACTGACGAGCCAGCCAATGAGCAGGACGGCTAGACCAGTGACAAACCCCGGGATGGCCCCGACGGCGTTGCGGTATATCTCCAATAGGGTGTCAATGATAATCTGTGGGTCCATGATCTCCTCGTTTCACGTTTCACGTTTTGCGCTTGTACAGCAGTGACGCTCTCTCTCAGTTTTCACATGCGTTTGGCAAAATGGATGCTGCGTATCGTACGCTACGCCGGTTGCCATGCTGTCGCCGGCTGGGGGCCCAACAACATGCCGAAGATCGCCTCCAGCAACTGGAGCAGCGTAGTGGCGAGCCCCTGCCAGGAGAGATCGAGAATGTCTGTGGCCAGATCACCGGTCATGATCCGCTGCATCAAACGGGCCTGGAAGCCTTCTGGCAGGACAATGCCTTCCTCTTGCAGGCGCAGAAGCAGCAGCCGCGCCTGTCGAGACATGGCCAGCCGAGCCAGACAATCTGGGCAAGCCTCCACGTGCTCCTGGACAAGTTGTGCTTCCTCCTCCTCTAGCAGCCCATCAACAAAAGGAGCGAAGTAGGGCTCGATGTTTTTGCAGTTTTTGACGATAGCCATTATAATGTCCCCAGGTGAATAGTGAATGATGCCCCCTCAGCTACTCAGCTTATGGGCAGATGTTCTCTGCAGATACGGGCAAAGGCTTGCTGAAAAGCCAGGCGAGCCCGGTGAATGCGCATCTTCACCGCTCCGATGCGGACGGTCAGGACATCAGCAATCTGCCGATATTCCATCCCTTGCACATCTCGCAAGGTCAGAATCAGCCGCTCTTTGTCTCGCAGAGCCATCATCGTATCACGGATGCACTCGATCAACTCACGGCGCAGAGCTGCCTGCTCGGGTGTGGGCTCGGCTCGCTCAGCGATCCTTATAGGATACTTCGCTTCCTCTGCCTCTGCGATGTCGGCCGCGACTCTTTGCGGACGGCGTTGCTGCTTTCCAAGTGCGTCCAGACAGGTATTGACGGCAATGCGGTATATCCAGGTGGAGAATGCCGCCTCGCCCCGAAAGCGCTTGATCGA
>CAZPMV010000432.1:0-1302 GCA_964587335.1 uncultured Anaerolineales bacterium | reverse complement strand
TTGTGTGACATCTCCACCCTTTCGCCGTCTAAGGGTATGGCTGGCAATACAGGTCGTAAATTGGCAGATTGGGTTTGGCTGGTCAATCAGTGTACCAGTCCACCAACGTGCTAATCCACCAACCTACCTGATCAGTATACCGAAACCATGAGGGTGAACCACAATGCATCTCTTCAATCACATCGTTGTGGTAGCCATTCTGATCGTGCTCCTGGCCACCACCTTGCTCTCCATGCTTGTTCCCAAGACGATATTGGAGATCCTGCATCAATCCATGGATCAAATCGAAATCGCCATCCCCTTCTATAACATTTTCTCGGGTGTCTATTGGGCCTACCTGGGCGGTGGAATGGGGGTCATTCTGCTCTGCTTGTTGTTGCTATGGCTGGAGTTGCGCCATCCTCGCCGCAAGGCTGTTGAGGTGCCTGGCACAGAGGGGCGCAGGATGGAAGTGAGCGTGAAGTCCATTGCCCAGCGATTGCAGAGCGACCTGAGCGGCGTGGCGGACGTGAGCCGTGTGAAGACCAAGGTCATCAGCCGTGGTAAGAAAGCGGATGTCTATCTGGATGCCCAGATCCACCCTGCCGTGGAATTGCCTACCAAGACCGAGGAGATCACCCAGTTGACGCGTGAGATCGTGGAGGAGCAAATGGGTGTCAAGATAGGGAAGGTGAGGGTGAACATGCAGTATGGGGCAGACGTGCCTCGCACTGTACCCGAACCGGTGATGCTTCCTCCTATTGAGCCCACCGAGCCAGTCCAGCCTGCGGTGCGGATTGAACCCGAAATTGTCACACCGGTCGCACAGGCAGATCGGTTGCTGGAATCGGACAGGGGAGTGGACGTGGAGCTTCTCGACGCTTCATCCGAGGCGTCCGAGGCTATTGAGGATTCGTAAGCGCCAGCAGTCGCTGACCGAATGTTGGCTCTGCCTGAGTTCTCAGAGATACCACTGACGGGCAATCCCGGGTTGCTGGCCAAAAGGCCACCGGGCCCCGGGGTTGCTCATAGGCTATGCTGTGTCGTGTTTTGCTCTTTCGCTGCTGTTCTCAATGAAGGGAAAAGGAGAAATGAACATGCAACTTAATGCTCCCAGGAAGATCACGTGGTTGGTCGCTCTGGTCATTGCCTTGCTCGGACTGATCGGCTACCTGGTGACGATCCCCATCATCACATCCCTGGCCTTCTGGCTCGTGCTGATAGCAGCTGTGCTGCTGCTGTTGGCCACGTACATGGAAGGCTTGTAAGATTCACTCAAGGGGCAGTCCCCTCGCTTGGCGGTGGCCCGGCGTTGGAGCGAAG
>CAZPMV010000431.1:0-2647 GCA_964587335.1 uncultured Anaerolineales bacterium | reverse complement strand
GCCGACTACGCGCGGTTTGGCGAGCAGGCCCGCCAGGCCGAGGCCGCCGGCGTCGACGGCATCCAGATTGATGTGATGGACGGGTGCTTCGTGCCCAATATCACCTTTGGGCCAGGCATCGTCCGGGCACTGCGCCCGCTGGTCAGTGTAACGCTGGATGTGGATCTGATGATCGTCGAGCCAGGCAGGCACCTGGCAGCCTTCGCGGCAGCAGGGGCCGATCGTCTGACTATCCACCAGGAAGCCTGCACACATCCGTACAGGGTGTTGCGGTCCATCCGTGAACTCGGCGTGGAGGCAGGCATAGCGATCGCTCCCGGCACGTCTCTGAGCGTTCTAGAAGAAGTGCTGGACTTGGTTGACCTGGTCCAGATCATGACCGTCAGCCCCGGCTGGGGCGGGCAACCGTTCATCCACAGCCAACTGGACAAGATTCGCCGCCTGCGACGTTTGTTGGAGAAGCGTGGGCTGGACATACCCATCGGGGTGGACGGCGGGGTGAACCTGATCACTGCACCGCTGGTGGTGAAGGCCGGCGCCACGATGCTGGTGGCCGGATCGAGCATCTACAACGACAAAGCGTCGGTGGCCGAGAACCTGGCCGCGCTGCGGGCGAGCATGGCATGAGAACGAGCCTACCCCAGTGTTGTGCTGATGCTTCTGCCACCATCGTCATCTTCGGCGCATCGGGCGACCTGACGCGGCGCAAGCTGGTGCCGGCGCTGCACAGCCTGACCTGCGCCGGGCTGCTGCCTCCGGCTTCCCAAGTGCTCGGCGTGGCCCGCAGTTCCCTCTCCGACGAGGCCTTTCGCGGGCGGCTCTTTGAGGGCGTGGTGGAGTACGCGCGGCTCAAGCCGGACATCTGCGAGCTCTGGCCGCACTTTGAAGGCCAGGTCTCGTACCTGGCCGGCAGCTACGATGATCCGGAGACCTACCGTCGGCTGGCGGAACGACTGGCGCAGCTCGACGCTCGCACTGAGCAAAGTCGAAGTGCCGAAACCGGCAGCCAGGGCAACCGCCTCTTCTACCTGGCGACACCGCCGGTGCTCTATCCGCTGATCGTGGAGCAACTGGGCCAGGCCGGGCTCAACCGCAACGAATGGGGATGGACGCGTATCATCATCGAAAAGCCCTTCGGGCACGATCTCCAGAGCGCCCGCCGGCTCAACGAGCAAGTGCACGCCGTCTTCGACGAAGGCCAAGTCTACCGCATTGACCACTACCTGGGCAAGGAGACCGTCCAGAACATCCTGACCCTGCGCTTCGCCAACGCCATCTTCGAGCCGATCTGGAACCGCAACTACGTGGATCACGTGCAGATCACCGTGGCCGAAAGCGTTGGCGTGGAGCACCGCGCTGGCTACTACGACAAGGCCAGCGTGCTGCGGGACATGTTCCAGAACCACCTGCTGCAACTGCTGACGCTGACGGCGATGGAGCCGCCCGCTGTCTTCGAGGCCGACGCCTTGCGGGACGAGAAGGTGAAAGTGCTGCGGGCCGTCCGCCCATCCGTGCAGAGCGTGCGGGCCCAATACCGCGGCTACCTTGCCGAGCCGGGTGTGGCTCAGGACTCGCAGACGCCAACCTACGCCGCACTCCAGGTGATGGTGGACAACTGGCGCTGGAGCGATGTGCCCTTCTATCTCCGTTCCGGCAAGTCGCTGGTGGCCAAGACCACCGAGATAGCCATCCAGTTCAAGCGTGTGCCGCACCTGCTGTTTCCTTCGGCTGGGCTCAGGACAGGCCCGAGGCCATCGGGAAAGGCCATGACGCCTAACGTCCTCTCCCTGTGCCTCCAGCCGGACGAGGGCATCCATCTGCGCTTCGAGGCCAAGGAGCCCGGCACAGGCATGCGCACCCGTTCGGTGGATATGGAGTTCCACTATGCCGAGGACTTCGGCGCCGGCACGCTGCCCGATGCCTACGAGCGGTTGCTGCTGGATGCACTGCAGGGCGATGCTTCCCTCTTCGCCCGGGCCGACGAGATCGAGCTGGCCTGGGGGCTGATAGACCCCATCCTGGCCGAATGGGAGCGGCCCGACGCGCCACCACTGGCCTCCTACAAGCCGGGGAGCTGGGGACCAGCCGAGGCGGACGATTTCCTGGCCCAGGATGGCCGGGCCTGGATGCTGGGCTGCATTCACGAGAACGACAGATGAGCGAGTTTGGGGTTTACCCCGACGTCACCAGCCTGGCGCGGGCCGCGGCCGAGCGTTTCGTCACCCTGGCAGCGGAAGCGATCGCCGCCCGGGACCAGTTCGTCGTGGCGTTGTCCGGCGGCTCGACACCCCGCGCCACCTACGAGTTGCTGGCCACGGAGGAGTTCGCTACGCGGACGGATTGGCCACGCGTTCACATCTGCTGGGGCGACGAGCGTAACGTCTCTCCCAACCACCCCAACAGCAACACCCGCATGGCGCGCGAGGCGCTGCTGGACAATGTCCCGATTATCGCCTCACACATCCACCGCATCCAGGGCGAACTGCCGCCTGAGCAGGCCGCTGCAGCCTACCGGGCAGAACTGGAAGCGGTCTTGGGCGCGGATAGGCGATTCGATCTGATCCTACTGGGGATGGGCACGGACGGTCACACCGCCTCGCTGTTCCCCGGCACCACAGCATTGGAGGAACGGGAGCGTGCCGTCGTC
>CAZPMV010000430.1:0-2650 GCA_964587335.1 uncultured Anaerolineales bacterium | reverse complement strand
CTTCCGGTGGGTCCACGTATGTCTCACCGTAGCGCACAACCGTGGCGCTGTCCGGTATCTGAACAGGAATCAGTTCATCGCCGTAGTCGAGCAAGACCTGCTGCATGATGGTTGCCTCCCCATGTGATGTGGTAGTTCGCGCCTCTCAGCCACGAATGAATTCGTGGCCTGTTACTCAAAACGTGTTGAAACACGTTGCCAGCGCCGCACCTAACCTACTTTGGATGGGCAGGTAGCTTATGTGTGTGGTAGTATGTGGTAGTCAGACGGCGTGAGCTTATCTCACCCCTGAGAATCGTCCCACTCTGTGTCCAACAGGGCCTCGTAGACCTTGACCAGGGCGCTGGTATCCTCGGCGCCCAACCCCCTGGCACTAGCTAGTTCGTTCAGCACCTGCACTGTGTTGGCCAGAACGGGCGGCGCATCACAGGCCTTAGCCATAGCGATAGCCAGCCCGTTGTCCTTACATAGCAGGCTAATTGGGAACGTGGGCGTGAAGTCACGGGCAACGATTTTGGCCCCCACTTCTTTGAAGAGCCCGCTGACAGTGGCTGCCTGACTCTCGGCTATGGTCTCGAAGAGTACTTCAGGGGACAATCCGGCCTTCACGGAGATGGCCATCATCTCGGCGGTGATGGCGTTGATGGCCGAGAACATCAGCGCATTCAACAACTTGAGCGTATGACCGGCGCCCAAGGGTCCGACGTGGATGACCTTGTGGGCTAACTCCTCGAGGATAGGAGAACAGCGAGCGACGACTGCCGCATCGCCTCCTACCGGCAGCACCCAACCGCCCAAAGCGCTCGGTCGTCCCAGGATGGGCGCGTCCAGGTAGTGTACACCCATCTCCTCGGCGCGAGCGCCCATGCGGCGTGTGGTGGCCGGGTCCACAGTGCTCATATCAACGATGACCTGGCCTGGCCGTGCTCCAGCCAGCAGACCATGGTCACCGACCACCACGGCCTCAACCTGGGGCGGCCCAGGCAAGACGAGAAGGACTATCTCTGTCTGCTCGGCCACGTTCTGAGGGTGACTCACCGGGACGGCTCCGAGATCCTGCGCTCGCTGCAAAGCGTGCGGATTGACGTCATACGCCACCACATGGTAATCGGTCTTCACCAGTGTTGAGACGACCAGGGTGCCCATCGTCCCAACGCCAACTAACCCAATCTCCACGCTCGCCTCCTCAACTCCGATCATCCGCCGATCATTCACAGCGCCGCCTGTTTGCCTTTAGTCTGCGTGGTTAGTCCTCCGGGGGCAGCAGCCAGGTCTTCTCCCGCGGGAACTTCAAGGGCAGCTTTTCTCCATCACGGAACCGTTCCACGCTGGCCGCCTCGGCCACAACCTCGAACTCGCACCTATCTGCCTCTACCTTGAAGCGAACGTGGGTGCCCACATACACATGGCTGCGGATGCGGGCTTGGATCGCGTTCTCCCCAGCTTCCCCCAGCCTGAGATTCTCCGGTCGCACGGTGACAACGACTGGGCCGTCCGCGACATCCTGGGCATTCACGTGCAGGACACCCAGGGGGGTCTCCACAAGCTCACCCCGCTTCACGCCTTCCAGGAAATTGACTCCTCCGAAGAAGCGGGCGATCCGAATGCTCGCAGGGCGATCGTAGAAGGTGTTGGGCCGGTCGAACTGATGCAGTTCGCCGTCAAATACGAGGGCAATCCTATGGGCGAGCACCACTGCCTCTTCCTGATCGTGGGTGACGAAGATCGTGGTGATGCCCAGTTGTCGCTGAATGCTCAGGATGAGTTCCCGCATCTCGTCTCGCAGATGTGCGTCCAGGTTGCTGATCGGTTCATCCAGCAGGAACACTTTTGGCTCAATGATCAGGGCGCGAGCCAAGGCGACTCGCTGCTGCTGACTACCGGAAAGCTGCTTGGGTCGCCGGTTCTCAAGGCCAGGCAGCCGCACCATGTCCAGCATCTCAGCTACTTTCGTCTCCACGGTCTTCTTGTGCACGTGGCGCATTCGCAGCCCGAATCCCACGTTCTCTCCCACTGACATGTAGGGGAACAGCAGGTAGTTCTGGAAGACCATCGCAGCCCCTCGTTTCTCAGCAGGGATGCCCAGAACCGATTTGCCATCGAAGGTGATGTCGCCCGCTGTTGGGCGTAGCAATCCAGCGATCATCTTCAGCGTCGTCGTCTTGCCACACCCCGAAGGTCCCAGCAAGGCAGTGATCTTGCCGGAGGCAATTTCCAGATCGATGTTTCTTACGGCGTGCACCTCGTCCTTGCCGCGAAAGACCTTGTTGAGTCCGTGCAGACGTACCTGTGTCATGCTCCAAATCCTCCCAGTGTGCCACCTTCCCCTGTGAGATACCTGGAGGTGATGAATAGAAAGACGAGTGATGGCGCCAGAAACACCAGGCACAGCGCCGCCGTGTACGTATGGTTCCGGGCGTGAGCGAAGGTCACCAGCAGCAGGGGCACGGTAATGATCTTGCCTCCGCTGACCAGTAGTGTAATGATATACCGCCCCCAGGATATGACGAAAGCGAAGAAGCTTGCCACCAGCACACCAGGGAAGATCGCCGGGAGCGTGACATGGATGAAGGTGCGTAGGGGCCCAGCTCCCAAAGTCCTGGCCTGCTCCTCGTATTCGGGGTTGTAGTTGGCGAACACGCTGCTCATC
>CAZPMV010000429.1:0-2650 GCA_964587335.1 uncultured Anaerolineales bacterium | reverse complement strand
GTTGAAGCCCGGGTCCAGTGGACTGGCTTGTTGCACGAACTGCTGCAGGGCCTGTCGCGCCTGATCATAGTCGGCCTTGCGGTCATCGAGCCAGCCGACGTTGTCATTGTACAGCTTCTCCAGGTCGCGCAGCGCCTTCTTAGCTTCCTTCTCGGCGATGGCTAGGGGATCGATCTCTTGCCCCGACGCATCATGCTCGGCAATGCGTCCCAACGCCTCGACCACAGCCGGAGCCTCCTTCGGCTTGTACTGCTGCCGGATCGTCATCGTGCGCTCCGGACCCTTCTGCCACAGCTTGTCGCAGATTTTGGGTATGTCCGATAAACGGCGCCGCAGGCCAAACACCTGCTGCTTCTGTTCGTCGATCCCCCTCTGCAACCAGTCGCGCTCCGCTGGGTCTTTGGCGCCATATGACCGGTCCTTCAGGTCCTGTAGCTTACGTTCCTCGTCCTTCAGGATACGCTCCCACTTATTGCCAAATATCTCCTTAATGCCTGGAAGTGCCTCAGCAGATGAGAATGAGGTGCGCGTGCGCCACTGCCTGATTGTTGCAGTGATGTCCGACACCCAATTGCCATACTGGTCTCTGAGTTTCTCGGCAGTGAGATCATACTCCTTCCACATCCGCTCAAAGGCATCCGAGCGGGCCCGTTCCGCCCTGTCAAGTGCGAGTTGATGCTCGTCTTTGAGTCGCTTGCGCTTCTCCGACTCCCAGGCCCCCCTCTGGTCCAGTTGCTTCTGGATGTCGGCAATCTGGTCACGGCCGGCCTGCAGGCGGGCCTCCAGGCCGGCGCGAATGGGCTGAGCGCTGGCGTAGCATTGGTTCGCCTGGTTGTCGAGCTTGTCCAGGGTCTTCCTCACCCTCTCCTGCTGCTGTGCCCGTAACTGTTCTGGCTGGGGCTGGGTGCGGGGCTGTGGCTGTGGCATTGGTTGGGGTCGGGGTTGCAGGCCGGGCTGCGGCTGGACAGCCCCACCGGCCGCGTGGGGGGGGAAGAGGCCAGTCAACCAAGCGAACGCCACAGCGCCACTCGGGCCCAAGAGGCTGAGGAAGATGCGCACCCCCGGGGGCACTTCAGACCAACCTGCTGCGCCTCCCAGGGCGATGCCGTCCAGCTTGTTCTCCACCAGCTCCGCTAGCGTCCAGAGATCGTGCGCCCTTCCGTCGGGGTCGGTGATCTCGAAGAAGGGGTTCAGGTCGGTGGGATCGCCCACCGAGACAACGACCGGCACATAGTGACCATTGCCAAAGTAGTGGCACCAGCTAAGCGTCATGTTGGTCAGCATCTGCCTGCCCGTGGGCTCGGGCTCCTGATACAGCCCATCCTCGCTCAGGGTTTCGCTGGGTTCCGCCCCCAGGTTTTTCTGATCTGGGCCTCATCGAAATCACCGCAGCCTCCCGGCGCCCTCTCTTTCACGTGGTCCGGCAGCTCGACGAAGTACTCGGTGTTGCTCGGCCCCATCACCAGGTAGCAGCGCGCTCCGGAACATGCCCACCCGGAGATGCCAGAGATGTCTCTCCCTGTGTAGTCATCGCTCTTCCACTGGCCCCAGGGCAAGTCGTCCATGAAGTCGGTGGTGCGCAGTTGCCGGTTCACGCGCTCCCACTCAGCGTCCTGAGCCAGGGCGAGGGCTGGCCAGATCAACGTGACCAGCAAGACGCCCAGCATCACGGTGCAGCGTTGTTTGCCGTTCATGATTCGCTCCTTCGCTCCCACCGTCGGTCAGCCCAGACGGTGACCGCACTGCTCGCAGAAACCGCTGCCGGCCACCACGGGGCTGCCACAGTTCTCGCAGTAGCGAGAGGGCATCTCTCCTGAGCTCGGCCGAAGGGCTGGGGACGGTGGCCCGGCAGTCACCTGTGCGGCGACTGCGCCACCTGGGCTGGAGAGCACGGCCTCCATGCCCCGCAGCAGCCCCACTGCAGTGCCCACAGCAACGCCGGTGGAAAGGGCCATCAGCACCAGGCTCAGGTTAAGCCCGGTCTGCTGCCGTAGCAGTGTCATCCCCTGCGTGATGACGAACTAAGCGCTCCAGAAGGCCAGCCACCAGATGGTGTTCCTGCCTATCACCTGGCCTTGGAGCAGGGTGAGTTCAGTGGTACGGCTCCATTAGGAAGCCGAACAGCGCGCCCAGGAGGCTGGCCACTGCCATGGCCGACACATAGCCGCCAGCAGGCGTGGCACCCACCAGATAGACCAATAGGGTCAGCACTGGCGTGGCCATGGCCAGGTACTGGGCGCTCTTCTTGAGGGGGCGCTCTTGCCGGAAACCCTTCACTGTGCGCACGATCATGAACACCATGAAGGCCATGGACGCCACACTAACAAGAGTTGCGATGATGCCTGTCATAGCTACCTCAGTCCGTATGCTTATGATGCTGGGAAGAAGAACTCACTGACCACACCTGGGGTGTTGCGGGGAAGCCACGCTTGCGCGTGGACGTGGAGGTGGGCCGGTTGACCAGACCGGCGGCTTTCGCCGCTTCTAGATCGAACACGGGCGGCACATGAATGCTCATCTTTCTGTCACGCTTCTGGGGAACTGCTCTGGGGTGGTTCCGGCTAACCGATGTACAGACAACTGCTTTCAGCTCGCCCTTGGCCCAGCATGGGCTCTCTGGCTGCCGCACGGCTGATTCCTGTCGGCTTTT
>CAZPMV010000428.1:0-2655 GCA_964587335.1 uncultured Anaerolineales bacterium | reverse complement strand
ATAATCAGATTGGAACCATCGCTGGCAAATCGCCCAGCCCGCGGGGTCGGCTGCACCGAGTGGTTAGGCTGCGCACGATAGGAGCTATCCCTTCCGACCGGCATACACCCCATATCCCACTGACATGCTATCCCCCGTTCCCATCCATTCGCAATGTTCTTGTTGTGCGCAGCCTAGCTATGCGTTGGGTCCAGCACAAGCCCCATGAAGAGCAACACGCCTGTCTCATTGTCACGAATTGCGCAGAAGAAGGGGCGATCAACTACCATGCTGAACCGGTGTCCCAAACCCGTCGGCATTAGCACCGCTGTGACAGCAGCCGCCTCTGTGCCTTCTTCGTTCACCTCTACAAATGTCTTGTGGATGACCTTGCTAATCACTAAAGGCCCAGCACCCATTCCCAGGAAATCGACTCCTGCAAATTCTCCGCCTCCAAGAGCCACGAGGTTGGGAAGGATATCCGCTCCGTATTCCACTCTGAAGCGTGGCAGTACGACTTCCCCCTCCATCTCGTGGAATCTGGACATCCACTGCTGCCAGTTCTCAACAGTGAGGGCCTTCAGGAATCTGTCAGTGGAGATAGTCGGCTTGGGAAGAAAGACATACATGCTGATTCGGCGTTCACCGTAGGGCAGACTGACTGCCTGGAAGAGCTCGTTCTCGCAGTAGTCATAGTATCCCGACTGTGACATCATAGGATGTCGCTTACGGCTTCCGTCGAGTAAGGTAAATGCCCTTTCCTCTGTTTTTTCCTCATCGAACTGAGTTGTCCAAATGCCCTTGAAGTAGACGGCGTTGATCAGAATCAGTATCGCGGAACGTACATCACCCGAGGTAACCAGTTCTCTGATCTTTTCATTGGTTTTGCTGGCAACCCACTCGTTGATCATGTCCGCCGCGCCAGGATCGCTGAAGTCCAGGTTGACCACCTCGCCAGAGTAGTGGTCCCTGATCCGTCGAACGAAGTCAGGAGCCAGTTCAATGCCATTGCACGCCCAGATCGAGTTAGCAATGGCCAATTGAACTTTGGGATCGAGACCACCTTGCATTGACATGAAGGTTGCGTTAGCCTCATTGACTTCCTGTAAACCCAGCCCCGTCAACCCAAGGACTTTGGCCATCGCTTGCTTCGTCTTGCCTTCCGCACCATTGTACGCCATCGCCAGTGCAATGGCTACAGTAAACGAAGATAGAAACACATTCTTGCCAACCTCTTGCTCAACAGTTGGGACAACAACCGGAAACCCAAGTCATTGTTGGCAGCAACCAGTTTGCCTACATTCAAGTCAGTACCGTTTGTTGTGCCCATACGACCTCCTTCATGCAGCGCGGCCTAACTACCCATTCGCGACTTTGCGAGCTTTCGGCCCGGCCGATGATTGTCTTGCGGATGCCCGGCCTCCGCTGGGATTTGTCATTCGCTACTGGACAGTTTCCCCGTCGCCTTCTTGATCGCCTGCACGATCTTGCAGTACGCCGTGCAACGGCACGGGGCGGCAACGAGCGATTGTGCCTGGGAGTATGGCACTACCAATTCGCTTATCGTCTCCCAACGCTTGTCGCCTGTGCTGAACCTGCTCATTCCTGGGCAGCTTGATCTCCGTTGTCGGATGGTTCGGGGGACTTCGTCGTGTAGTCGGGACGCGACTCACGGATACGCAGGGCAGACGCTATATGGCTATGTTTGGTTCTGTTTGGCTGATGAAGGCTTGGGCATAGCGCCTGCCAAGTTCGCGCGCAGCTTCTGTGCTGAAGTGCGCGCCATCCCCTTTGCCATCCAAGTCCGACGATTCGACGCAAGCGGCACGTTTTACTCGTTGCGGTATCCACCTCAGAGCTTCGTTGACCAAACGACCCCCAATATGGTCCTCATGGTCCTCATAATCCTCAATGAAGAAATCGCCCAATGTGGCAACGATGAAAGGCACATCAGGTGCCTGCAAATCGGTCCTCAGAGCGTCGATCAGGGCGACCAACCTGTCCTCATATAGCGCGGCTTCATTCTCCTCAAGGCTATCGCTTTCACCTTGGTGCCAGAGGATCCCCTTGAGCACACCTTGAGTCATGGCCAGCTTGGTGCGCTGGATAGCGTCATCATAGGGCATGCTAGCGGTGTCATCCCAGTAGCAGCCAGGTGTCCAGACCATAATGGGAGATCCGCCTGCGGCACAGGGGACCAGACCGATGCGGACTGAAGGATCAAGGTCGGCCATGGTCTTGCCGAACGTCAAGCCAGGGCCAACGCCAGCGATTGGTTTATCGAAATGGATGGGATCGGCTGCCGGCAGCCACTTGCATGATCTGTCCAGCGTGAACACACGGGGGTGGACCTGTTTGTCCTGTGGCTCGACGTCGCCACGCCCCGCCATGTTTGACTGACCTATCAGCAGGTACAGATGAAAGGTCTCGTCTCGGCTCACTCTTGCAGCATCCTCCTCTTTCTTTTCAAGTCGTGCCTGGGAGTTCAGTCGAGCCGTCCAGCGACAAGGCGGCGGACTTGGCAGTCCGACGCGAGCTGAAGAGTGGCTAGCGTCTACTACACTTACTTCAACAGCCCCGTCATCTCGTTGAACTGTTCGATCAGCCCGTCAATCTCTTTGACCTGGCTATGGATGCTGCTCCAGTAGTCGTGATCGTACCACTGGGCCTGGATCT
>CAZPMV010000427.1:0-2656 GCA_964587335.1 uncultured Anaerolineales bacterium | reverse complement strand
GGGGCCGCCAATGACCTGGAGCGAGCGACCAAGCTGGCGCGGCGGATGGTGACCGAATACGGGATGAGCGAAAAACTGGGGCCGATGGTCTTTGGTCACAAAGAGGAATTGGTTTTCCTGGGGCGGGAGATTGGCGAACAGCGGAACTACAGTGAGGAAGTGGCCCAGGACATTGATGAGGAAGTCCGTCGCATTGTAGAGGATGCGTTCACGCGAGCCAAGGAGGTCATCACCGCTTACCGTGACAAACTCGCAGAGATCGCTCAGAAGCTGATGCAGACGGAGACCCTGGACGCGCATCAACTGCAAGCCATCCTCGCGGCCTAGCCTACCCAGCCAGTACGCCGTCAGTTCTGGAATGCAGGTTCGTAGTAGCCACTCAATGTCATCAAGTTAAGCGTAGTTTAGCCCCTCGTGGGCGTCTTGTGGCGGCAAAAAACGGGCACAAGGCCCTATGCTACACCTTAACTTAATGACATTGAGTAGCCACTTCAGTGCCCGTTTTCCGCTGGACAGCGACTGAAGTCGCTACTACAAACCCGCCCGGTCCTGGTTATCGGTATTGAGCTGTCAAAGGCAATGCTAACCCTTCGCAGAACTCTGTTCCGGCTAAGCTACCAGTTGAGCAGCCATCGCTGGAACGGCTGGCCCCTCGACTACTGGCTTTCGTTCGCCCTCGTCTTGGTGGCGGGACTGGCCTCGCTGCGTGTAGTGCCTGGGGCACGGGCGACGATCTACGCGGTAGTGGGTGTCTTTCTGGGCCTCTGCGTTCTCGCCTTTTGGGCCAGGCGCAACCATTACGTCATCTTCTCGGCGGAAGATTCGCCTGCCTGCCCTGGTCCGGTCGCTCCCTTGAGGCCTTCCGACCGGATCGAACTGCGTGCCACCGGCCGCTTTGAAGTTGAAGGCAAAGAGCATCACTTCAGCGAACTGATGGCCTGTTTCCGCACCTTTGCCACGCGCGAACATGTTGTGATGGCCATCGTCCCTCCATCCCGCTTTCTGCTGTTGGGCACCCGGCCGGAGAGCGAGGTGGGAATGTGGTACATCTTCTTCCGCCCCGAACAGGTCCTCGATCTCACACTGGGCACGCTGCGCTTCGGACGTCGTCCTCGCCCTGCCCTGAGAGCTGTCTGTCAGGCGGAAAAGGGGCAAGAGACCGTGTATCTCTCTTTCGATGACCACGCCGAACGCCAGCGGGTCTGGGCTGACTTGCAGCGTCACGCGGCTCTGGGCAAGCAGGCCAAATGAACGCCGCCTCCCTTTTCCGTTTCCGGGCCGCTCCTCGTTATCCCTTTTCCCCAAACCTCCGTATCAGCTCTCCCACGAACAAGATGCCCTCGAAGTAGTCCTGCAGGCGGATATTCTCGTTGGGAGCGTGGATGTTTGTGCCTGGATAGCCCACACCGGCCATCACGCCCGGTGTTCCCAGTCCCTGGCAGATGTAATACATGGGGCCGCTGCCGCCATGGGTGGGATAGATCACCGGTTCGTGACCATACACCGCCACGGCCGCTGCCTTTGCCGCCCCGACGATTTCCGCATCCAATGGCGAGCGAGCTGCAGGCAGCGAGCCTAGCGACTCTACCTCGATGTCCTGGAATCCACGGCGATCCAGGTGCTCCTGCACCAGCCTTAGCGCCAGTTCGGGCGACAGGTCCGGCACCAAGCGCATATCCAGCTTGACCATGGCCGTGCTGGGCAGCACCGTCTTCTGTCCCGGCTCGATGTAACCCGAGCGAAAGCCGCTGATGGTGCAAGTCGGCTCGTAGAGGAAGACCCGCAGCGCCTCGGCGCCCTCCACACCATTGATGAAGCGTTCAATACCCCACGCCTTCCGCATGGCGCCGTCGGCGAAGGGGATGTCTTCCAGCGCGGCCAACTCTGCGGCTGTGGGCGGGCGCACATGGTCCCGGTAGCCGTCTATGGTGATGCGGTCCTGCTCGTCCTTCATTGTGCTCAGCGCCCAGACCAACCGCCAGGCGGGGTTGGGCGCCAGCCCAGCGTTGGCTGAGTGCAAGTCGCTCTTCGCACCGCGGCAGCGCAGCTCCAGATACTGATCCCCCTTCAGGCCCAGGAAGATGGTGAAACGCTCCTCCGCGTCCTTGTCGCCCGTTTCCCACAGGCAACCGTCAGCCCGCAGCAAGTCGGCGTGTTGCTCCGCCAGTGGCGCCAGGTGGGGGCTGCCGGTCTCTTCTTCCCCCTCGGCGAAGAACTTCAGCCGCAGCGGCAGTTCGCCGAAGATGGCCAGATAGGTCTCCACCGCCTGGATGCGGGCCATCAGGTCACCTTTGTCGTCGGCGACGCCGCGAGCATAGATCTTCCCATCCCGAATGGTGGGCTCGAAGGGGGGCGAGTGCCACTCCTCCAGTGGGTCGGGGGGCTGCACGTCGTAGTGGTTGTAGCAGAGCAACGTGCGCTCGCCCTGGCCCATTTCCGCGAAGACAGCGGGCGGCCCGCCGGTCTCCAGCATCCGCACCTGTGCGCCCAGTTTCTCGAACTGGGCTTTCACCAGCTCGGCCATCTCGGCGATGCCCACGTTCTGGGTAGAGATGCTCGGCTGACGGCAGAAGTCGGTCAGTTCCTCCAGGAACCGCTCTCGGTTCGCCTCTACGTATGCTTTGAAACGTTCCATGGTAGCCTCCTTCTTGAGTAT
>CAZPMV010000426.1:0-2675 GCA_964587335.1 uncultured Anaerolineales bacterium | reverse complement strand
ACCTGTGCCCGCACATCCTCTTCGTGAGCACTCCGCCCACAAGGGGCGGCCTGGTCGAGTACATTGCCCATCCTGCCTCGTTGGTCTTCCCCCTGCCCGAAGAGATGGACTTCGCCGATGGGGCGATGCTGGAACCGCTGGGGGTGGCCATTCACACGGTGAACCTGGCCAAGCTGCGGCCCGGCGACACCGCGGCCGTGCTCGGGAGCGGCCCGATTGGGCTGCTGACCATCCAGATGGCGCGGCTGGGCGGTGTGCGAACGGTCTACGCCACCGATCTTATCCCCGAGCGTCTGGCCATGGCGCAGCGGCTGGGGGCCGATGAAGTGCTCCAGGCAGGCGAGGCAGATCCTGTAGCCTGGGTTGAGGAATCGACCGGGGGACGCGGCGTGGATGTGGTGTTCGAGGCGGCTTGGGCTGCAGAGACCGTCGCCCAGGCCATGGCCATGGCCAAGCCGGGCGGCCGCGTAGTGATTGCAGGAATCCCTTCGGAGGACATCCTGAGCTTCCCGGCCAGTGCGGCGCGCCGCAAGGGGCTGACCATCAAGCTCGTGCGGCGGATGAAGCACACCTACCCTCGTTCCATAGCTCTGGTGCAGCAGGGATTGGTGGACGTGCGCTCGCTCATCACCCACCGTTTCCCGCTGACTGAGGCACGAGAGGCTTTCGAGTTGGCCGCTGCGCGGGCGGACGGGGTGGTCAAAGCGCTGGTGGAGATGTGAAACGCAAGATGTGCGGGGGTTTTCCCTGACCTGGACAAGCCGACCCCGAGCAGAGGTTCCCGGTGCCGACGAAAGACGAAGGACCAACGACGAATCCGTCCTCCGTCCTCCGTCATTCGTCGGATTGCGTGGCGGAGAGGGAGGGATTTGAACCCTCGAGGGCGATTAACCCTACGCGTTTTCGAGACGCGCGCACTAGGCCAGACTATGCGACCTCTCCGAGAAGATTATACCCGAACACCACGTCTCAGCCAAATCACTTGCTCTCGGCGTATACGACTTGCGAGGCATCGGCCCAAGCCTGTGGAGGGCGTGCAGGGCAATGTCAAGCAGGCTCTGCGAACCAGAAGGCTACAGAAGTCATCTTTCAACGGATTGAGGCAGAAGCCATACATGGAGTCGCCGGGCGGAGCGGCAGGTGTGGAAACCGGCCCTACGGGAAGCGGATGCGAGTGTAACTGACGAAAAGGTGTAGCCGATGACCGACCATATTAGGGAACTGCGTGAGATGCGAGCCAGGGCTGTGGTGGGCGGCGGCCCCAAGCGCATCGAGGCTCAGCATGCCAAGGGGAAGCTGACCGCTCGCGAGCGGCTGGCATCGCTCCTCGACGAGGGCAGCTTCCAGGAACTGGGCGCGCTGGCCACGCACGATTGCATCGCCTTTGGCATGGAAAAGAAGCGATTCCCCGGCGATGGTGTTGTTGCCGGCTTCGGCAAGATCAATGGCCGGAAGGTGGCCGTCTACGCCCAGGATTTCACCGTGCTGGGGGGCTCCTTCTCCGAGGTGCAGTCCCGCAAGATCTGCCGTGTCATGGACTTGGCCCTGGAGAGCGGTATCCCCGTGGTCGGCCTGCTCGACTCGGGCGGAGCGCGCATCCAGGAGGGGGTCAAGAGCCTGGCGGGCTACGGCGAATTGTTCACCCGCAACGTGCTGGCCTCCGGTGTTATCCCTCAGATCTCGCTGATGTTGGGACCATGCGCGGGCGGCTCCGTCTATTCTCCGGCGCTTACGGATTTCGTCGTCATGGTCAGGGACATCAGCCACATGTTCATCACCGGCCCTAGCGTGATCAAGACAGTCACTGGCGAGGAGGTGACCTTCGGCGATCTGGGCGGGGCGCTGGTCCACAGCGCCAAGAGTGGCGTGGCCCATTTCGTGGCCGACAGCGAGCAGCAAGCGTTTCTGCTCGTCAAACAGCTTCTCAGCTACTTACCGCCCAACAACGTGGAAGATCCTCGCAACATCGAGCCGTACGACGACTCGCAGCGCATGGACGACGGGTTGAATGACATCGTTCCGCTCGATGAGACCGTCCCCTACGACATGCAGGAGGTCATTGCCCGCGTCTTCGACCGCGACAGCTTCTTGGAAGTGCAGGCCCGCTACGCCCGTAGCGCTATCGTCGGCTTGGCCCGGCTCGATGGCTATGTGGTGGGAGTGGTCGCTAACCAGCCGTTGCACCTGGCCGGTGTGCTGGACATTGACAGCAGCGACAAGATCGCCCGCTTCGTGCGCATTTGCGATGCCTTCAACATCCCAGTGGTCACTTTCGTGGATTGCCCCGGCTACCTCCCCGGCGTAGATCAGGAACACGGCGGCATCATCCGCCACGGGGCCAAGATCATCTACGCCTACTGCGAGGCCACCGTGCCCAAGATTTGCGTGGTCACCCGCAAGGCCATTGGCGGGGCCTACATCGCTATGAGCAGCAAGCAGATGCGCAGTGACCTGGCCTTTGCCTGGCCCACGGCGGAGATCGCCGTCATGGGGCCGGATGGCGCAGTGAACATCCTCTACCGTCGTGAACTGAAAGCGGCGGACGATCCTGAGACCCTGCGGGCGCAGTATATCGCCGAGTACAAGGCGAGATTCCATAATCCCTACTCGGCTGCCGACATGGGTCAGATTGACGAAGTCATCGAGCCCCGCGAGACACGGCCTCGGCTGATTGC
>CAZPMV010000425.1:0-2683 GCA_964587335.1 uncultured Anaerolineales bacterium | reverse complement strand
TCTCCTGACATCCAACACAAGACGGAGATCGGCGGTGTGCGGGTCGGCTTGGACGACGAGGCAACTGTGGTCTCTGCCTTCCGTGAGGTGATGGGTGCGGCGCGACGCTGTCATCCGCAGGCACGGTTGGAAGGGGTTGTGATCCAGGAGATGATCTCCCCTGATGCGGTGGAGGTGATCCTGGGCGTGTTGCGGGACCCGGACTTTGGCCCGGTGGTGGTCTTTGGGTCGGGCGGGGTCCTGGTGGAACTTCTGGAGGATTCCTCGCTACGGCTGCCGCCGCTGAGCCGGGAAGACGCGCTGGAGATGATCGGCGAGACGCGGGGAGCTCGTCTCCTGCGAGGGTTCAGGGGGCGACCGCCTGCTGACGTTGCCGCTCTGGCCGGTGCACTCGTGCGCCTTTCGCAACTGGCGCTGGATCTAGGCGATCTCATTGCCGCGCTGGACGTCAACCCCCTGATGGTGCTGCCGGCAGGGCAGGGCGTGCGAGCAGTGGACGTCCTCGTGGAGGTTAGCTCCTGATCGAACCCTCTGCTGTTCCCCCCATCTCCCTCCATTGGCATCACCCAGCCCTCATCATCCAGGGCTCGTTTCGCGTAGTCTCCGCGGTTGGCAACTCACTCTGGCAGACTTCTTCAGTTGGAACAGTCACAAGCCGAAGCCCTGTCAGGACGGCAGGGCCTCTGCCCCATCTGGGGATGGGGATCTGAGAGAAACACTGAACCTATTCCCGCTGCATGTCCTCCAGGTCAACGTAGCGGCGAATCGTGCCCCTCTCCATCGCCCATAGCCCGGTGGCAAAGCGCTGGATGAAGTAGCGGTCGTGGACAACAGCCAGCACGGTGCCTTCGAAGGCGGCCAGCCCCTGCTCGAAGCGTTCCCGCGAGGGGATGTCCAGGTGGTTGATCGGCTCGTCCAGCAGCAACAGGTTGCAGCCGGCGGCCACCAGCTTGGCCAGGGCCAGCCGCGCCCGCTCGCCGTAGCTGAGGTTTCCCACGGGCACAAAGACGTCGTCGCCGCTGAACAGGAAGTGATGCAAGAAGCTGCGCGCCTCGGTCTCGCCCATGGCGGCCACGCGGCGGATCTCCTCGAAACTGTTGCTCGCCTCGTCCAGCCCTTCCTGCTCCTGGGAATAGTAGCCCACGTGCACGTTGGCTCCCAGCCGTATCCGCCCGGCCAAGGGAGCCAACTGCCCCGCAATGCCGCGCAGCAGCGTTGTCTTGCCGCTGCCATTGGGGCCTAGCAATACGATTCGCTCGCCCTGTCGCAGGGTCAGGTTCACGCCGGCGAAAAGCGGCTGGCCATCGTAGCCCATGGCCAGGTCTTCCAGCAGCAGCACGTCCTTGCCGCTGGCTGGGATATCCTCGAAATCCAGTTTCATCTGCCAGGTGGGCTTGGGCTTTTCGAGCCGCTCCTCCGATTCGAGCAGCCGCTCCAGCCGCTTTCTCTGCACCACAGACCGCCGGGCCAGCCCTTTGGCGATCTTGCGATAGTGAAAGTGGATGGTGCCTTGCTCGATGCGCCGGGCGTGCCCCGCCAACCCCCGGATACCTGCCTCCATCCGGGCGAAATGCTCTTGCTGGTCATTGTAGGCCGCCCAGTGTTTTTCTTGCTCTCGCTCTTTGCCCTGCGCGTAATGGCTGTAGTCGCCGGGGTAGACGGTCAGGCGGTGGGTGAGGGGATCGAGTTCCAGGATGGTGTGCACCGTGCGGTCGAGGAGCGTGCGGCCGTGGGAGACGATTAGCATCGCGCCGTCGTAGCGGCTCAGGAAGCCTTCCAGCCACTCCAGCGCTTCAATGTCCAGGTGATTGGTCGGCTCGTCGAGGAGCAGGAGTTGAGGGCGGGTCAGCAGCAGGCGGGCCAGGCCCAGGCGGGTCTTTTGCCCGCCGCTGAGGATGGCCACCGGCGTGGATTGGTCAACGTCGCCGAGGCCCAGCCCCTCCAGCACGGCGTCAACGTCGTGAGACATGACGTGGCCGCCAGCAGCCTCGAAGCGGGCCAGGGCAGCGGCGTATTCGTCCATCAGACGGGCCAACTCGTTGCCTTGGACGACGGCCATCTGCCGGGCCAACGCTTCCACCTGGCGCTCCGCCTCGCGCAAACCCTCCACGGCCTGGCGCATCACGTCGCCGACGGTGGCTTCCGGCTCAAACTCCAGCGACTGGGCCAGGTAGCCGACGGTCACATCGGCCGGCGCGAAGTGCACGCGGCCCTGGTCTGCTCTCTCCTGACCGACGATGATCCGCAGCAAGGTCGTCTTGCCACAACCGTTAGGGCCGACGAGTCCCAGCCGTTCGCCGGGGTTGACGACAAAGGAGACGTTTTGCAGGATCACGTCATCGCCGTAGGTTTTGCAGAGGTTTCTGACCTGGAGCATGGTTTGTACTCAGCCTATTCTCCAGACGTGTATCAGGGACTTGTCCCCGTCAGCCAAAGGTTCGAAGACGTACAACAAGCCGCGTTCACGGTCGAAACTGGCAGCGCCAAGGTGATGTTTCTGTTGGCTGGATTCGAGGTGATACAGGTATTCATCAATGTTCAGCGTGGCGTAGGGTTGGGGTTCCCAGGTTTCCATTGCACCGCGGGCCACCGCGGCCAGGTCGGCGGGGTCGTAGAAGATGATTTGCCCCTCGAAGCCGGTGCTCCACCAACCTCTCTCGGGACAGTCTGGAGGGTAAGGCGG
>CAZPMV010000424.1:0-2690 GCA_964587335.1 uncultured Anaerolineales bacterium | reverse complement strand
GCGGGAGTACTACCGCCGGCGAGGATTTGAACTCGGCGAACTGTACATGATTTGCCACGGCTTGTAGCAGTCCTGAAAGGACACACCTTAGCATGCCAGAATCGGTGATTTTGACAAGAGCCATCGAGTGGTATAGAATGTCAGTTCAGTAATGATGCCTTACCGTAGCGCGCTTTTTCGTATCCCCATGTGGAGACACCCGAATGTCTGATAAGCGCAGGTTGCTGATTACTCTGATGAGCTTGACGCTGGTGCTGATCGGCTGTCAGGGCTTGGCACAGAACAGCCAGCCGCCCACTCCGACCGCGATCTCACTGCCGCCACAACCTGAACCGACACAACCACCACAGGTGGAGCTCTCGCCCACGCCGGTTCCCACGACAAGCACGCCCACTGCTGCGGCAGCAATCCCCGCGACTGCCACGCCGATGTCCAAGCCACCTGAGTCGGCGTCCATTTCACCTACGGCCACGCAGCCGGTGCGAATCATGGCGCTGGGCGCTCAGTTGTCGCTGACGCTGCGGTCTCTGCCGGATAAACATGCGCCGGTCGTCACGGTCGTGCCAGGGTCGGACGTGCTGTGGGCCGAGGCGCGCAGCCCCGATGGGCAATGGTTGCGCGTGACCTTCGGGGAAGAGAGGACAGAGGCTTGGGCCGCTAGCGAGGACCTGACCTTGTTGGGATCAGCAGACAGTCTGCCGCTGTTTGCGCCTGAGCCCATCGCTGGTTCGACACAGCCCACCGAGGCCAGCGCTGGCGCCTTGACTGGCCAAATCCTGGCGAACTCGTTGAACGTACGCAGTGGCCCTGGTCTGGATGAGTCCTTGCTGGGCCAACTTACTGCCGGCGACCGAGTCACCGTGATTGGGCGCAGTGAGGAAGGCAACTGGCTGGCCATCACCTGGGCGGGTGACACAGCCTGGGTGGCTGCGCAGTACGTCGAGGTTGTTGGTGAAGTGTCCGAGTTGCCTGCCCTGGCAGCGGACATCACCGGTGCCTCGCCGCCAGCCCCAGCCCTGCCCGGCAAAGTCGTTTTCCAGACCAGGATTGGCGGCGACATCTATCTGATAAACAGTGATGGCAGCGGATTGCGCTGGCTGGCGGAGGGTCTAGACCCGGCGCTCTCCCCCGACGGAACCCAGGTGGCCTACGCTCGCTGGGGCTCACCGCATGCGGTCTTTGTGCTGAACCTGCGCAGCGGACAGGAACAGCGGCTGGCAGCAGCCAACCGCCCGCGCAGCCCCACCTGGAGCCCAGGCGGGACACGCCTGGCTTTCAGCCACTACACCGGCAGCTTCACCTGCATAGATACTCCCCTTGGCTGCTTTGACGAGGATACCGTCCGCCAATGGCTTGGCGGGGAGGAGTGCATAGACACACCGCAGGGTCGTTTCTGTATCAGCGACTTCCCCGTGCGGCAGGTAGAGGAGTTCGGATTGGCTCAGGTTACGCTGGCGGACGGGGCTTGGCTGGATCTTGCCTCCGAATCGACAGCGCAGTCGCCCCAATGGCACCCACACTGGGACGAGATACTCTACCGAGGCAGAGGGGGACTACAAATCACAACGCCAGACGGCGAAACGCGCGCTCTGGTGGCTCGTTCGGACGTGGGTAGCCCTGCCTGGTCACCCAGCGGCCAACAGATCGCGGTCCAGATTCACCTACACGATCACACCGACATATTCCTGCTGGATGCCGCTGGCAACATTCAGAGGCGTCTGACTGAGTCAACGTCTTCTGGACGCGCTCCCAACAACGTGGCACCGACCTGGTCGCCGGACGGCCGCTTCATCCTGTTCCTGAGCGACCGAGATGGAAGCTGGCGGCTGTACCAGATGAACGCTGATGGCTCACATCAGGTACCGTTCCTGCCGAACGCCCTGGACGACTTTGCCTTGAAGTACGACTTCGCTGCCGAGCGAGTCGTAAGCTGGGGGCCCTGAGCTATGCCACCCGTTGCCCTCTGATCGATCAGGAGCAGCCGCATGGGGTCAAGCACGCTCCGGGCAAGGATCATCAGACACTATACCGTGACAGTGGCAAGACTGACACATCGTACGGGTAGAACAGAAGAGCAACATGCATCAGTATCACAAACGGGCCGCCGCCCTCTTGATTGCCCTGCTGGTAGGCATTTGCCTGGCCATTTGCACGGCACACGTGAGTTCGCTGGCCCAGGTTTCCGAGGACGCGTCGAGTCGGATCTTCCTGCCGCTGGTTCTCAAACATCCCCTCGTAAGCACAGCGACGTGCACCCCAACCCCCACAGCGACACGGACGCCCACGCCAACGGCGACACCGACCGCTACCGCGACAGAGACGCCGTGTCCGGTGGACGACGTCTCGGGGTCCTACGACGTCCAGTACTCGAACGTCCAGCACAACTGTCCGTTCTCCATCCCGGACCCGTCGCCGGCCATCATTGAGGTCATCCAGAGCGGAACGGACCTGACCCTCCGCTCAGGGGCAGGGGATGCGACGGGAACGATCGATCCCCAAACAGGTGACTTCCAGGCCGTCGCCAGCAGCACAGAGCCCCCCTGCGATTACGGCTGCGTGATCACTACGACCGGCGCCTTCAGTTTGGGCCGGAATCCCATGACCATCGCGGGCACGGGACAACTCGACCTGGGGTCCCCCTTCGGGGGAACGCTCTGCACCGTGACGTACGACATCGAAGGCACGCGCAC
>CAZPMV010000423.1:0-2692 GCA_964587335.1 uncultured Anaerolineales bacterium | reverse complement strand
GCGCGGCGACGGCGCGGTCATGGGCTGGGTGGTCATTCTCGATGTGCAGGAGCGCTCGACCTATCTCGACCCCAAGGGCGTCGGCAAAGTCATTGACGTGGATATCAGCGTTAAACGCTGCGACAGCCCGTCCTCAGCCAGTTTCTTCTCGCTGCTGGCCGATATCTTCCTTTGGGCCACGCGGTGAGTGCCATGAGGACCTCCGTGACCAAACCAGTCACCGAAACCGTGACCATCGAAGGCGACGGGCTGACCGTCGCGCTGATCGTTTGGCGACGTTTCCACCGGCCCATGCCCAGTCTGGTGAAGAAAATCTACGACATGAACCCCGGGCTGGCCGATCTTGGCCAGACCCTGCCGGTCGGGACGCGCTTTGAGATGCCGATCCCGATCCCGCGCGCGCAGCAGGTGCTGGACCCGATCCGGCTTTGGTAAGGAGACCCGCCCCATGTCCAAACGCGCGCTGTTCAACGTCACGGTGGCGGGCAGCAATATCACCACGGCGCTCATGCCGGTGCTGATTGGTCTTCGGGTCTCGGACAAAGTGGGCACCCATACCGACAGTGCCGATCTGGAAATCGACGACACGGACGCCCGGATCATCCTGCCGCAAAAGGGGGCCAATGTGGTGATTGCACTGGGTTGGGAGAGCGGGGGGCTCCGGGTGGTGTTTCGCGGCACCGTCGATGAGGTGAAATCCTCTGGCAACCGGAATGCGGGGCGTCGGCTAATGATTGTCGCAAAGGGCATGGATACGACCGGCCCCGCCAAGGAAGGCCAGCAGCGCCACTGGGATAACCAGACCATCGAGACGATCCTGCGCGATGCGGCCAGTCATGCGGGCATTGCGACGGTTGAGGTGGATCCCGAGCTGCGCGGGTTGCGGCGGGCGTATTTCGAGATGCGCGACGAAAGCTTCATCGCCATGGGCGAGCGGCTTGCGCGTGAGGTGGGCGGTAACTTCCGGATCGTCGGCAACACGGCAATCCTGTCCAAGCGCAACGGCACCTATCAGGCGGTCGTTCTGGCCCGGTGGGGCGACAACCTGCAGAGCTGGGATATCGCCCCGCAGCTGGGGCGGCCGCAGTTCAGTACGGTCCGCGCAAGGTGGTACGACATGGTCGCGGCCAAGTGGGAGTTGGCAGAGCGCGCCACCGGTCTTGATGTGCGCGCGCTGCATGCGTTTCGCTTTGCCAAGCCGGATGCGGTTGAGACCACCCAGCAGACCGACAGCGATGCCGCCACCGCCGCGCGGGACGCAGGTGAAGGCACCGTGACCATCGAAGGCGATCCCGCAGCCATCCCGGACGGGCTTTGCATCATCGCGGGCACACGCCCCGGCGTCGATGGTGCGTACCGGATTGAGGCGGTCACGCACACGCTGACGCGCGCAGGCGGCTTTGTGACGTCACTGGAGCTCAAACAGCCACAGCAGGGCGTGGGCTCTGACGACCGGTAGCGCCACGCGCACCTGGCAGAACAGACATATGACAAGAAGGCGGAAGCCCATGACAGATAACGATCTGCGATCCGAAATCGCAGCGATACGCAGCACATTGCGCCATATCGAGGCCGCGCTCATCGACGCCAAAGAGCATCGCAAGGAGACCTCGGCCCTGGTGCAGGACTTCATTACGCGGCTCGTGCGGCTGGAAACCGGCGGTGCGGTCCTGAGCGGCTTGCCAAAGCAGGTCCATCAGAACGAGGTCTCCAATATTGCGCAGGAGGCCCGGCACCAGGCCCATCAAGAAGCAACCGAGGCCATGCGCAAGACCGTGCTGGCGGGCTTCGCAATCGCCGGAACCGTCTCGTCGATCATCGGCCTGGTGGCCTCCTGGCTCATCCTGACCTGACGCGGCGTTGACCGCACCACGCTCACCACCTCCCCAGAAACCTGAACTTTGCATACCGCGCGCGCCTGCGGGCGGCTTTGCGCAAGGAGACCGCTATGACCCCTTTTGATATCGCCAAGACCTATATCGGCACCGTTGAGGGCCCGGGACCCGAGAACAACCCGGTCGTGATAGAAATGTACGCCTCGGTCGGCCATGACTGGGTTGAACATGACTCTGTGGCCTGGTGCGCAGCTTTCGTCGGCCATTGCATTGAGAAGGCGGGCTTGCGCTCTACCCGCAAGCTGACAGCGCGCTCCTATCTGGACTGGGGCATACCTGTAGCGGTGCACGATGCGCAGCCGGGCGATATTGGCGTGATCCCACGCGGCAGTTCCAGCTGGCAGGGGCATGTGTTCTTCATTGACCGCATCGAGGGTGCCTGGGGTTGGGGGCTTGGTGGCAACCAGTCTGACGCGGTGAATATCAAACGCTATCCGGCCTCGAAGCTCTTGGGCGTGCGTCGGGCGGGCAATGTGGCCCCGGCCGTCACCCTGTCCGTTCGCGAAGTGCAAGCGCGCCTGCGCGGGTTGGGCTATCACGAAGTGGGCAAAGCCGATGGCATCATGGGTCCGCGCACACGTAGCGCAATCCTTGCCTTCAGGGATGATAACAACCTGCCGCTGGTGCCGATCATCGATGTGGCGCTGACCGAGGCGCTGCCCAATGCCCGGCCTCGGGCTGTTGCGC
The DNA here is from genome assembly GCA_964587335.1 of uncultured Anaerolineales bacterium. GTDB lineage: Bacteria > Chloroflexota > Anaerolineae > UBA3071 > UBA3071 > UBA3071. The sequence goes on along the minus strand of CAZPMV010000423.1, from coordinate 110 downwards.
CGGAGCGCGCCGCCGGGGCTCCGACTGAAAGCCGGATCGTGACCGCTGCCAACGCCCAGATCGGGCTTGGGGTCGTGGGGGCTGTCGGCACTGTCGGATCGCAGATCGCC
>CAZPMV010000422.1:0-2711 GCA_964587335.1 uncultured Anaerolineales bacterium | reverse complement strand
GACGCCGCTCGTAGCGCAACACCTGGCCTCGGTCCAGCCGGAAGCGTTCGCCACCGACCAGGATAGCCAACGGCAGCCAGTCGGGACAGTTGGCCAGTTCGGTGTAGACGATGGGTACATCATCATACACGCCGTGGATGAAGGTGCCCGGCCAGGCGTCGGGGTACCCTTCTTCAAAGGTGCCTCGGGTGCCCAAGTAACCGTTGCCCAGGGTGAACACCGTCTCCTGCTGGTGCAAGCGAAGGGGGTCAAACTGGGTTTCGATGATGGTCCAACCTGTTTCGTTCACAGATGCATGCCTTGCTCAAGATTGGGCACTGAGGGCCGTCGAGTCACGTACGATAAGACGAGGTTGCAGCAACACCTGGTCCGGCGAGGGCATCTCGCCGCCCACGCGGTCTATCAACATGGTCACCGTCCGTTCCCCGACCTCGGCGATGGGCTGGCGCAGGCTGGTGAGTGAGGGGCGCAGATAGCCGGTGATCGGGGCGTCATCAAAGCCTACCACTGCCAGGTCAGGGCCGACCTTCAGGCCGGCATTGGCGGTGGCGTTCATCACGCCGATGGCCATCAGGTCGCTGAGGGCCATCACTGCCGTAGGTAGCCGGTCGGGCGGCAAGGCCAGCCAGGTCAGCGTGGCCTGGTAAGCGCTGTAATAGCTGTACTCGACGCGCATGATCCAGGCAGGGTCCACGGTCAGGCCGGCGTCGGCCATCGCGGTCAGGTAGCCATCTAGCCGGTATCGCCCGGGGAGTGAGGCCTCTGGCCAGGCCAGGCAGGCGATGCGGCGGTGGCCTAGCTGAATCAGGTGCTTCAGCGCTTTCTTCGCACCGTCGGCGCCGTCCACGTCCACCCAGGGGAAATCCCATTCGGGGTTGGAGCGGCCAAAGGCGACGAAGGGGAAGTCCACATCCAGCATATAGCGGATACGCCGGTCGTTGAGATTGGTGTTGGGCAGGATAAAGCCATCTACGCGGCCACTTTCCACCATCTGGCGATACACGCCGACCTCGTCGTACGGTTCGGGGCAGGGAAAGGTGAGGATGTGATAGTCGTGCCGGGCGGCGGCCTCGGCCATGCTGTGGATGAACTTCTCCAGGATGGGGTTGAACTGATCGGGCGGCAAGGAGGGCCAGGAATAGCCGATCATGCGGCTTTCGCGGGCCTGGAGCCCCCGGGCGATGACGCTGGGCCGGTAGCCCAGCTCCTCCACGGCCTGCAACACGCGCTGGCGCGTGGCGTCGCTCACAGCACCGCTATCGTTGAGGGCGTAGGACACCGTGGCGGTAGAGACACCGGCCTCTTGGGCTACGTCTTTGATCGTGGGCATCCTTCCTCTTTCTCTTTCTTCTTGCCCTTGCTTAAACGTTTAACCCGCACCGCAAAAAAGAAAGCCGCCTGGCTTAATCGTTTAAATTATACCACCTTCTTGGGAGTCTGTCAAATTCGTATATGCACTTGGGCACACCCAGGTGCAACGCACTTCTCGCCGTAGAATCGGACAATCTCGAAGCGCAGGCCTGGTCGAGAGAGCCACTGAAATGGCACGAATCAAGCGCGTTGCACCTACGGCTGAGTGGTTGTCAATTTTCGCCCGATATGGGGCCGGTGGCTGAGGGCAAGAGAGGGTCATAGGGAAGACAACGACTGCGAAGGTAATGCCGTATGGATAGATGAGTCCACCATTCTCGACTGATCAGCAAAGCTGAAGACTATTTGCATAATGAGTGGGATCGTGGTATAATCTCTACACAATCGGATAGGTTGGTGTTTTCTGCATTTCATCCCTCAGGGGGACATTATACAGAACTCTTCTGGCTTATGTGGCTCTTGGCTGCTTATACAGAATGTTTCTGCATTATCATCCCTGGGGGCTTTCTATACAGAAGAGTTCCGTAGAAGTATATGTTATGCGGCCCTGTCTGGAACCAGTCGGTGCAAGTTGACCGACGCTTGAGAAATCATGTGATCACACTAGGTTTCGTTGAACGGAGGTAGAAATGAGTAGATGGATAGTCCCTGAACACTTCAAGGTCATACTTGGCGGAAATACGTACATTGACTGTCCTGTCATCGTTGACTACAAGGGGCAATCTCTGTTTGAGCTGCGGCGCAGCGATACGGACGGCTACCTTGGAATCAACTTCGATCTCTACGGGAGCGAGGGCAAACGTGTCGGGACAGTTCGAAATGCCCTGTTCGTTCCACCCGTGCCTGAAGGCTACTCGGTCCAGCTTGGTGCAGACCATTACACCCTGACTGAGGATGCGACTGGGCGAGTTATCTGCGATATCAAACTGAGGCAAAAGGCCCAGAGCGACGCGAACATCGAAGTCACAGCAGAGATGTATATGCCTGACGGATTCCTCCTCAGGTTCGCGCCGGAGCAGACGAACATCGGAGGCAACATCTTGCGCGGGAATATCTTCAGAAACTGCGGGGCGGCCATCAAGATCAACTGAGAGGGCCGCATAACCACCGCTGGTGTGTCCTGATAAGCTGTCGTCTGCTAACCGGTGGAAGTCCGGTCGTGGTAACAGCCAGGGGGCCACGTAGCAGGCAACCAGTGCAGTCCGGTGACTGACTGTGCTGAAGCGTTGTAACCTCCTGGGAAAGGAGAGCAAAATCGCAGCCCGCAACATAAGGTTCTGGGGCAAAGACGGCCAATGCGATTGGCCTGCTACCCCTTCGGACCGAGAACTGAATGACCC
>CAZPMV010000421.1:0-2722 GCA_964587335.1 uncultured Anaerolineales bacterium | reverse complement strand
ATCCAAAACGGCACGTTATGCGGAAGAGTTCTCTAGAAGAATATGTTGGGCGGCGCTTCACACGGGTGACTAGTGACCGTGTATTCTGATTGGTTTATTGTGATTGGATCGAAGCATTTCAATTCACTGAGCGGAGGGAAACTATGTCCGGTACAAATGCTGGGGCGTCAGTGTTGGTCAACTACCTGGGCTTACAGGCGCAGAAGTTGCGAATTGACCTGCAAGCTGCTCGATTGTTCGTGGGAACAAGTGATATTGGAAGCGTTACCGAGAATGCCGTTCGGAGATTCTTGCGCTCGATTCTGCCCACAAGGTACTCGATAGGTGTGGGAGAAGCAATTGCTCCCAGCGGAGGTTTGGCTCGGCGTGTGGACCAAACGCAGCAGAAAGACATCTTGATATATGATCCATATGGCAGCGCTGCCTTTGGCTGGGATGAGAGTGGTATCAATCTGTTTCCAGCAGAAAGCATCTATGGCGTCATGGAAGTTAAGACAAGTGTGTCTAGTCAAATCGCCTTGCTTAGCGCTGTGGATCAGGCCTTGGAAGTCAAGAAGCTGTGCAAGGCTTATCGTCCACATGAACAGAAATCACCGTTTACAGGCGTGTTTGTATTTGAGTCCGAAGTGGCAGGAGATACACTGTTCAACGCGCTGGAGAACAGAGCCCCAGACAAGAGAGTAGACTTCGTTCTGATCCTCAAGCCGATGGGAGCAGCGAAGCCGGACAGTAGTTTTCACTTTGCCCATTGGCACTACTTTTCCAGAGGAGGAGGTGGCGCGATCAGGTTCGCAACCGCCGATGAGACCGCTGAAGAGATAGCCAATCATCCGTCAAATAGACATAAGTTTCTTACATTCGGTGAAACCGAAAGAGCGCTTCTTTGGTTCCACATGTTCCTCATCGAGCAACTTGATAGCATGGTGTTGACTAGACCGAATCTTTGGGAATATGCACAGGCAAGCAGCGAGCGGCTGGGGCTTGGATGGCAAGACAACGAATAAGGAGAGGTCTCCCTCAGTTGTCGCTGAGGGAAGTTGCGTGAGTGTCAGATGTATGTGGTTGACAATGGTACTGACAATTCAGAATCAAATCACGCCACCTAACTACTCGCTGGTGTGCCGTGATGCTGTCAACTTCTAACTGGCACAAGTCCGGTCGTGGTAGCTGCCAAAGACCCTCCAGGGGATTAGAATGGAGAAACACCACGCAACAATTCCACCCAAACCATTCTGGGAGCTTCTCACAGAGTAATACCATGGCCCGATGAGATGAGTACTTGCCAGTTGCCGAACCTATGGCGAGGAAGTGGTATGTCACCGCTGAGACGCGAGGACAAGAGCTGTCCCACTTCTTGGCATGGTAAGCCAAGAACGGAGAAGAGTTCTAGCATGAAACGGCATTGTCACATCGGCGTGCACGCATTCGCCGTCTTGCTTGCGCTGATCATCTTCCCTCTGACTACCAGCGCGGGGCCGCCCCCCCAGCCTCCGCTGCCGGAGGAGATCAGAATCGTGCCTGCCCGGGGGGCATGGACTGAGGCCACTTTCGCGCCCGGCCGTATCCTGGTGCGCTTCGAGGACAGGGTGAGAGTGGAGGCCGCCCGCAGATTGCTAGATCAGCACGGCCTGACCGTTGTTGGCCGGATTGAGCAGATTGGTGTCCAGATTCTGGCCGTGCCTGAGGGACAAGAACTGGCCCTGGTCGAGCAACTGCAGGCTGATCCGCGGCCGATCTATGCCGAACCGGACTACATCTACCAAGCCCTCATTACCCCCAACGACACCTGCTACGCCGAGTACCAGTGGAACATCCGCCAGATTGACGCTGCCGCGGCGGTGGGTGCGGCTCGGCCCGGTACAGCCACTCCTGCGCCGACCCACACGCCAACGGCTACTCCTACCGCTACCGTGGCGCCAGCGCGGATTCACGGCATGGTGTGGGAAGATCAAGATCGCGACGGTGCGCAGGATGTGGGTGAGCCAGGAATAGCAAGAGTTCTGATCGCTCTCAGGACTTCAGGTTTCACCGTCGTAGCCAGCAGGACGACGGGGCCATCAGGCCAATTTGGATTCAGTCCGGTTGAACCTGGTGTGTACCTGGTAGAAGAAACAGGCCCGCCAGGCTATGAATCCAGCACGTCCAACGTTCTGCGGGTCACCGTCTATCCTAGTGGAGCACACTGGGTCAAGTTCGCTGGCTACAAGATCTCGACGCCGACGCCTACCGAAACACGGACACCGACCGCGACACCAACTCCGTCTGCCTGGGTCTACTTGCCCCTGGTCATGAGGGAGTGCGGCTTGGCCCATCTACCCACGCCCACACCGGTGCCGCCGACCCCGACGCCGGAATTGCCACGAGTTGTGCGTTTCGGAGGCATCATCCGGAGCATAGAAGGCGACATCTGGCTGATAGACGGACAGCGGGTGTTGGTGACAGGCGAGACGTCTATTGACAACAGGGCAGGCCAGGCCATTGTGGGGGCCAAGGTCTGGGTACACGCCAAGTGGAGCGCTGGCGTCCTGGCTGCAATCTCCATCAAGGTTGAGGAACCCACTGGGGAGCGCAAAAACATCAGCGGCCTGATCACGAGTATTGAGGGCGAGGTCTGGACGATAGGAGGGAGTGCTTACAGCATCCCACCCGAAACCGTTAGCGGCGATACTCCCGAGGTCGGTTGCCTGGCCCGTGTCGCGCTGGACGAGTACCCCGACGGCTC
>CAZPMV010000420.1:0-2735 GCA_964587335.1 uncultured Anaerolineales bacterium | reverse complement strand
TCCGTACCCCTCAAATCCGCGTAGAGCCAACCAATATGCAATCTGTGGTCCTTAGCACACCACCCGCAGCCGCCGAGGCAGCACGCTCACTTCCAGCCGCTTGGCGTCAGTACGCATGATCTCCCCATCCAGGTGCACCGGCAACCCCTGCTCCGAAGCGACGACGATGTGCGTCGTCTGATCCACAGTCACAGTCGGCTGCGTGGCGTGTGTGCCGCGGATGAAGTAGGGGATCAGACGGAAGATGCCCAGGCGGCTCGTCTGGCGGACCAGGCTCAGGTCCAGCAGGCCATCGTCCTGCACCGCCTGCGGGGCGATCAAGAACATGCCCCCCGTGCGACGGCCATTGGCCACGGAGGCCATCAGCAGTGGCAGCGTGCGCTCCTGCCCGTTGTAGTGCACCGTCACCAGGGGGGCTTTGTAGTACAGAAAGGCAGTCTTAAGCACTGCTACCAGGAAGACCAGGGAACCACGCAGGTAGCGTAACCCGTAGCTTACCACCGTGGTGGCGGCATCGAAGCCCGCTCCGAAGTTGTTACAGAAGACTCGCACATTCCCCAGCTCGTCCTCCACACGGCCGATGTCCACCACTTTCGTTTTGCCAGCGGCCAGCACACGGCAGGCGGCGGCCGCGTCACCCGTGGGCAGGCCCAGGCACCAGGCAAAGTCGTTGCCCGTGCCGATAGGGATGAAGCCCAAAGCCCCGACGGGCTCACCGGCCTTCCAGGCCGGTGTATCCAGGCTGGCCTCGATGATACCGTTGAGCACCTCGTTGGCTAAACCATCGCCCCCAGCGGCGGCGATGATCTCCCACCCCTCGCGGACGGCCTGGGCCGCCTGCCCGATGGCCGAGTACTGTTCTGTCGTCTCCACGATCTCGAACGTCGCGCCTTCCTCGGTCAGCGCTCGGCGGATGACCTCGCCCGCCTGCCGGCCCGTTCCGCTTCCCGAGAGCGGGTTGAGGATAACTTTGATTGTGGGCATCATTCCTCCCTGATGTATTATCGCCCGATGTATCGTACTATGGGGAAAGTAGCTTCAAGCTGCCAAGGAATTGCATATTTTACGCTCTCAGCCCTCGTCCTCGAGGGCGGCTCTGGGAGAGTATCTCGTCTTGAGCAGCCATTTGCCGCACAAGCCGCCACCGGGACGGGGGCTGGGGCTGGGGCTGGGAGCATAGGCTGAGTAATAGCCACGACTCCTCTGAAAAAACGCGGAATCGTCAGCGGATTGAGCGGATCAAGCTGGTTTTGTTTCGTATTCGTCCGCTTCATCTGCTTAATCCGCTGATGGTTTCTGACATCTTTCAGTAGAGTCATTTCACTACACATGTGACAACACCACAGACGACCTGGAGTTGCTGCTGCTTGGAGATGACACTCACCTCGTTCTCGGCTCTCGGCTCGGGCCAGGGCATCAAGGGAGGCAAGGGAGGAATGAAGAAGTTGACTCGCTGCGGGATGACAGCAAAGCAGCGGTCGCCCGCCACGTCTGCGGCCCCACGGCAGACATGGTCAGGCGAACCGTCCTCAGAGCTTCACCCACAGGCACTGATAGGGTTTCAAGACCAGGGCCAGTTGCCCGTCCAAAATCGAAGGTAGCCTCTCACCCGTCAGCAGGTCAAGGGGAGCGGCTGATTGGAGATCAGGGGTAGAGAGGGTCACATCTTGTGGGTCTGAGGACAAGCTGTTGACGATCAGCAGCCGCTCGTCGCCGCACGAGCGCAGGTAGGCCGCTACGGCATTCGAGCCAGCATCTACCCAGGCGAAGTCCCCCCAGCCGAGCGCCTTGTGGTACTTCCGCACTGCGATCATGTGCCGAATGGTGTGGAGCAAGGAGCTAGAGTCGGACCGCTGATCGGCTACATTGACGCGCTCCGGGCCATAGATGGGATCATCAATGACAGGAGCATAGAGCCTGGCAGGAGCAGCGTCCGAGAATCCAGCGTTGGCGCCGTCGTCCCACTGGATCGGCGTGCGCACGCCGTCCCTATCTTCCAGCCAGATGTTGTCGCCCATGCCGATCTCGTCACCATAGTAGATGACCGGCGAGCCCGGCAGGGTGAACAGCAGTGAGTTGGCCAGCTCTATGCGAGCCCGGTCGTTATCCAGAAGCGGGGCCAGGCGGCGGCGAATGCCCAGATTGAGCCTCATGCGCGGCTGCGGGGCGTAGAACCCCCACATGAACTGCCGCTCCTCCTCCGTGACCATCTCCAGGGTCAGTTCGTCGTGGCAGCGGAGGAAGGTGGCCCACTGGCACGATTCCGGGATAGGCGGCGTGCGCGCCAGGATCTCCACAATCGGCCTGCGGTCGGCGCGGGCCAGGGCCATGAAGACACGCGGCATAAGAGGGAAGTGGAAGTTCATGTGGAACTCGTCGCCGCTTGTCCCCAGCCCCGTCGAGGAGTCACCGAAATACGGACGCACGTCCTCAGGCCACTGGTTGGCCTCTGATAGGAGCACTGTACCTGGCGCGTAACCATCCACGAACTTGCGCACCCGTTTGAGGTAAGCATGGGTCTCGGGCAGGTTCTCGCAGTTGGTGCCCTCCCGCTGGTAGAGGTAGGGTGTGGCATCGACGCGGAAGCCATCCACGCCCAGGTCCATCCAGAACTGCACCACCCGCAGCATGGCCCGCTGCACTTCCGGGTTGTCGTAGTTGAGATCGGGCTGGTGATGGAAGAAGCGATGCCAGAAGTAGGCGCCGCGTACCGCGTCGTAGGTCCAGTTGGACGG
>CAZPMV010000419.1:0-2752 GCA_964587335.1 uncultured Anaerolineales bacterium | reverse complement strand
CGCACGGAGATAGATCCTCTGGTACGAGTCCTGTTGCTGCGCGAGCAGAAGACGAAAGCGCCACTGGCTGCCGTGATCAACTACGGCTCACATCCCTGGATCTTCTGCGGGTCGGGCATCTCAGCGGAGATAGCTGGTGCCACGGCCGATGCGGTGGCTAAGGTCTGGGGGGCCGCGGGGACCGAGGCGCCGGTCGTGTTGTACACCACGGGTCCTGAGGGTGACGTCAGCCTGATCTGGAACATCGACATCGAACAGGTATGGAAGACTCGGCCAGGGGAGAGCCCCGAGGAGAGCCTGGTCAGGCGAGAGCGGGGTTTCGACAGAGAGTTGGCCCGTCTGAGCAGGCGGTTGACCGAGAAGGTGATGACTGCCATTGCTGACGCTGACCGCTGGGAGGCCAGGCCCCAGGTGAGTGCGCGCCGACAGGAGATAGCTCTGCCCTTGAAGCCCGGCTATCGGCGGCCGGTCGAAGTGTTGGTGGCGGACTGGCAGGAAGCAGCGACCGAATCCCAGCACCTGACGGAGATCCAGGTGCTGCAAGTGGGCGAGGCAGCGATCCTGGGGCTCCCCGGCGAACCGTTCACTTCGCTGGGCAAAGCCATACGTGCTCGATCCCCATTCCGGCATCTCCTGATCGCTGCTCTGGCCAATGACTTCGGCCCGCTCAGCTACATTGGCGACCGAGCAGCCTACGAACTGGGCGGCTACGAGCTTACGCATACTCCCATCGCTTCTTCGGGAGGAGAGGTGTTGGTGGAGGAAGCAGTGAAGCTGCTCGATGTCGGTGGGACAGCGTCGTGCTGAACCTGCATCGGAGTGAACAGTCATGAGCAAACTGTATCTGACGGAAAGTGGGCACGTAGTACACACCTTGTGCGAGGAACTGACCACCTACCGGCGGGCGCGCAAGGTTCTGCGGCTGCCTCTCACGAAGGCCGCGGCAACCCTGTTCGTACTGGCGCGTCCCTATCCACGCAGTGACCTGCCACTGCGGCTGGCAGTCAACGGCGCCGAAATCGAGGCCATTCAGCCCGAGTCTTCGGGAGCCTACCGCTGGTATGAGGTGTGTATCAACGCATCTCTGCTCAAGACGGGTCTGAACGCGATAGAATTCTGGTGTGATGCCACAGCGATGAACGGTTGGTCGCTGGCGATCGAGGCTGGCCATGCGAACCCGCGAAGCTTCATCAGCGACAACGGTGGGGGAACTTGGCGCAACGAGAAGATGGCCTACCTGAACGTCCTGCGCGGCGAGTATGTGGTGCGAATTCGCCTGGCAGAGGGTGAGGATCCCGCTCCGCCGGCCATGGTGTGGGAAGACCCGGCCAATCCTCGCCTGGCGAGCCTGCGCAATATCATGCCTGCAGAGGCTCTCCAGGCAGGAGCGCTGTTCGATCGTGTACGTGTTCTGACCCGCTGGCTTAGCTCGAGCTGGGAACACACTGCCTACGCTGCCCAATACGCGCCATGGGACGCAGAGACCATCCTGGCCTGGGGAAAGGCCCGATCGGGGCATGCTGGTCAGTTGCCGGTCGTCATGTGCGTGCACTATGCTGTGGCCTTCGTTAGCTGCTGCCAGGCGGCAGGGATTCCGGCGCGTTGTGCCATTCTGAAGGGAACGCCCCAGGGTGCAGACGGCCATTTCGTGGCCGAGGTGTGGTCTGAGGAGCACGGCAAGTGGGTCATGGTCGACCCCAACCTGGACGCTATCCTGTGGAAGAATGGCGTTCCGCTTTCAATGATGGAGGTGCAAGAGGCAGGTTCCGATCTGAGTGACTTGATCGAATGGGGACCGGGCATCGAGTACCAGCGCAAGAACCCACGCATTGGAGAGTGGCTTGACGACGTGTATCTGGCGGGGATCTGCTTCCGGCACCGTAGTATCTGGCCCAGAGCCGACTTGCTGTCGCACCCTGAGCTTTCACCGCCAGACCATGGCTCCATAGCCTACTGCGAGACAAACATCGTATGGGAGAGGCGCGATTTGCAGCGCGGCATGGGGATGTTTCGTTACTTCGGTGATTCACTCTATTTCGATGCACCGCCATGCTACGACACGGGCTGCTGCGAGTGAGCGACTGGCGTAGCATCACCTCCGCGTGACTGTCGGTGCTACAAGGCGGAATGTCACATCAGGTTCGTAGTCACACACGGAGCAGCGTAGCGGAGTGCGGTTCAGCGCCACTCCACTTCGCTGCTCCGTGGCGCACTACGAGCCTCTCTCCGTGCTACAAAGCGGGAGGAACATCAGCAATGGCTCAAGGAACTCTGCTTGCTGGCGCGGCCCGACGAATCATCACGCCACCGGTCGGCGCGCCCCTGGCCGGCTGGGAGCATGGCGCTACAGATGACAACATCGCACGCTACGTGCATGATGACCTTTATGTCAAGGCGCTGGTCCTACAACAGGGCAGTAGGTCCTGGGCATTGCTTGCTGCGGACCTGACTGGTGTAGACGCCGCGGCCACACTCCGTATCCGGCAGAGGGTTGCCCGGCAGACGGATTTGCTCCCCAAAGCGATACTCGTTTGCGCCACCCACTGCCATTCCGGCCCAGGCGTCTGTCCCCTCGCCTCGGCCTACAGTCCAGAGGAACGGGAGCGTTTCTGCGCGCGCGGCGATGATGGGACGGCACCTGCATCCTGTGGAGATGTCTCAACTGTCTCATCGTCAGCCTACTACGTCGGCGCGACCGACCTGGCCTGGAAAGAGTGGTTCGTGACCCAGGCCATCGAAGCCACCGTGGAAG
>CAZPMV010000418.1:0-2763 GCA_964587335.1 uncultured Anaerolineales bacterium | reverse complement strand
GGCCGGACGAGGTCACCCAAACTAGCTACCATCAGACGGAAGTGATCAACACCTACGGCAATCGCATCCTGGAGGTGAACCACTGACTCCTCCAAAAAAGGGTGAGATTGTCAGCAGATTGATAGAACTCAGTGAAATCTGTGTGATCTGCGGTTGAAACACGAGAGCGCCATGACTGAGCAGGGAGAGAGTATGAGTATGCGTATCATCGCTGTATTTGGCGGCTCGCGAGTGCCGGAGGGCAGCGCGGCTTACCAAGAAGCGTATGAATTGGGTCGGCAACTGGCGCTGGCAGGCTACGACGTGGCCAGCGGCGGCTACCAGGGCACGATGGAGGCGCTGAGCCGCGGCGCAGCCGAGGTCGGCGGGCACGTTATCGGTATCACCAGTGCTGTCTTCGATCCCTTGGCGCCCAGCCCCTGGCTGACTGAGGAGCGGAAGACGCCTGATCTCCATGCTCGTTTGCAGACGATGACCTCCATCGGTGATGCCTTCATCGCCCTGCGCGGCGGTGTGGGCACGCTGACGGAGGTGATGCTCGCCTGGGGGCTGCTGCAGACGGGGCAGCTCTCGCCGCGTCCCCTCATCCTGCTGGGCGAAGACTGGCGCGGCGTGGTGGACGCCTTTGCGCAGTATACGCAGATGGGATCGTCCATCCTGGCGCTGGCCCAGATAGCGGAGACTATTGAGGAAGCGATGTCTTTGTTGAGAGGGTGGGACGACCATGAAGCGTGAATGCTTCTTCATGATATAATGTGAGGAGCTACATGAGGAGCTTCCGTGCCTTGCCCGTGCCTACCCGCCCCCCGGCTTGATGCTTGTTCATCAGGCCAGGGGGGCTAAACCAGCCCGCCTGGGGGATCAAATCGCCAGGCTCAGAGTTCAAGTGCGCTGAAGGCGCACTGAGGTGGTGTCGGCTTCCAGCCGACTTGAGTTGTCAGCCTGCGAGTTTCCATTCGCAGGCCAGCAAGGGCAAGATACACCAATTACACGAATAGTGAAGAGAATCCCCGGAGGGACGTACCCTTCCGGATACCCTGACTGGAGGAGAAGACACTATGGCTGAGAGAATCACTCCGAGGAGTGTGGATTATTCCCGCTGGTACACCGACATCGTGCGGCAGGCGGAACTGGCCGACTATGCCCCGGTAAAGGGATGCATGATCATCCGTCCCTATGGCTATACGCTTTGGGAGAATATCAAGGCAGGCCTGGACCGCCGCTTCAAGGAGACAGGCCACGTCAACGCCTACTTCCCGCTCTTAATCCCCATGAGCTTCATCCAGAAGGAGGCCCAGCACGTGGCCGGGTTCTCCCCGGAACTGGCCGTGGTCACCCATGGTGGCGGCAAGAAGCTGGAAGAACCGCTGGTGGTGCGCCCCACGTCCGAGACGATCATCGGCCACTCCTATGCGCAGTGGATCCGCTCCTACCGCGACCTGCCGCTGCTCATCAACCAGTGGTGCAACATTGTGCGCTGGGAAAAGCGCACGCGCCTCTTCTTGCGAACCACCGAGTTCCTGTGGCAGGAGGGGCACACCGCCCACGCCACGGAGGAGGAGGCAGTCGAGGAGACGCTGCGCATGCTGGGGGTCTACGCCGACTTCGCTATCAACGATGCAGCCATCCCGGTCATCCAGGGCAAGAAGAGCCAGCGGGAAAAGTTCGCCGGCGCCGTGAACAGCTACACCATTGAGGCCATGATGGGCAACGGTTGGGCGCTGCAGTCAGGCACCAGCCACTTCCTGGGTCAGAACTTCGCCAAGGCCTTCGACATCAAGTACCTGGATCGGAACAACGAGCTGCAACACTGCTGGACCACGAGCTGGGGATTGAGCACGCGTATGGTTGGTGGCATCATCATGACCCACGGCGACGATCAGGGCCTGATCCTGCCGCCGGTGCTGGCACCCATCCAGACGGTCATCGTGCCCATCTGGCGGAAAGAGGAGCAACGCGTAGTCGTGCTGGAGGCGGTGGAGCAGGTGCGAGCACAGCTCGCTGACGCTGGTGTGCGGGTCAAGCTGGACGACCGAGAGGAAGCAAGCCCCGGCTTCAAGTTCAACGACTGGGAGATGCGCGGCGTGCCCGTGCGGGTGGAGATCGGGCCGCGCGATGTGGCTCAGAACGCCGTAGTGCTGGCACGGCGGGATCGGCCGGGCAAGGCTGGCAAGACCTTCGGCGTGCCCGCCGACGGCGTAGCGGAAGTGGTGAAAGCGCTGCTCGATGAAGTGCAGGCCGCGCTACTGCAGCGGGCCACCGAGTTCAGCGAGGCCAACACGCACACGGGCATCCGCGACTATGAGCAGTTCAAGGAGGTGTTGGCGGAGGAGGGCGGCTTCCTGCGTGTGCACTGGGCCGGCAGCCCCGAGGACGAGGATCGCGTCAAGGAAGAGACCAAGGCCACTATCCGCTGCTTCCCGCTGGATACAGAGGAAGGGCCCGGTCGCTGCTTCTACACGGGCAAGGAAACCGACTGCATCGCCATCTTCGCCCGGGCATATTAGTATTCACATAACACGTCGCCAAGCGTGGTGCCGAGGTGGGCAAGTCTACGTTCCTGGATGGTCTCCTGACCAGCCAGCCGTCGGGTCAGGACCCGACAGGATCCAGCATAGCCGTACCGGTACCAGATCCGAAGTTCTGACATCAGGAGAATCTGCTCATGGCAGGAAAGAAGAAAAAGAAGAAACCCAGGAAACGAGGCGGGGCTCGAACCAGCCCAGCCACACGCCAGCCTGAAGCGACGGGGAGCTCACCACC
>CAZPMV010000417.1:0-2764 GCA_964587335.1 uncultured Anaerolineales bacterium | reverse complement strand
CGCCAAAACAGCCCCCATTTGGCGCATTTGAGGTCCTTTCCTGACATCCTCCCCACGGCTCAAGCCGGGGGCATCCGCGCCGAAATCGTGGTGACGACTCCAGATCACAGACTGGTGGCACCGCGCCCGCTGCGATCCGTGCGGTCGTCTTTCTTTTTCTGCAGCTCATGGAGGCGAAACGTGCCAAAGCACGATACCACGATGGTCTGCACGGTCACCGATCCGGCCGAGCGGCGCCGTCGGTTGGCCCTTGTCTATCGGCTGCTGTTGGACCTTGCAGGGCACAAGCAAACCGCCGACGTGCCTGAAGCTGGCAGGCCCGACACGTCGGCGGCCGCTGATGCCCCGGCCGTGAAGCCGGAGGCGCAATGACATTATGGCACGATGTCAGGGCAATAACAAACCGCCCGCCTGTGCCCCCGGACGCGTTCCGTTCGGGGAGCAACTGAAGCGGGCAGGAAACCGCCCTGGACGGGAACATTGACGGCCACACACCTACCAGGGCGAAGGTGGCAGGCCGCTGCTCTGACGACTCTACCACAACTCATCACAGTGGGCAACGGGAAGCAAGTGTGGCTGGCCACCACACTGGCCCGGCCCGACCGGCGAAGGAGGTCAGGTCATGAGTACCCATGCCTGTGAGGAGTTCAAGGAACGCATCAAAGAAGCGATCGACTTTCCGGCTCTGGTAGCCAGAACCGTCACACTTCCTCGGGCTCCTGATGGACGCAGCCCGGTGATGGCGCGCTGTCCGTTTCACGACGACCGCAACCCCAGCCTGGCCGTCTACGCCGATCATGCCTATTGCTTCTCCTGTTGCCAGTATTGGGATGCCTTCGGCTGGGTCATGCAGCGGGACGGCCTCGACTTCCGCACCGCCCTGGATCTTCTGGCGGGACAGGCAGGTATTCCCAGTCCCCACTGGACCGCAGAACGGGAAAGGGCTATCCGGGAGCGTCGAACACTCGATCAATTGCTGACCCTGGCCGCCGCCTACTGCCAACAGCGGCTATGGGAAACTGCCGAGGTGCTGCAATATCCCCGTTCCCGTGGCTGGTCCGACGAGACCATCCGCGCCTTTCGCCTGGGCTACGCCGACGGCAGGCTGGCCGGTTTCCTGCGAGAGAGAGGCGCCGACCTGGCCCTGGCGCGCCAGGTGGGACTGATCCGGGAGAATGGCAAGGACTTCTTCACCGACCGCCTGGTGTTTCCCTTTCTGCGCTCCGACCGTGTCGTTTACATGACCGGTCGAGCGCTGTCCCCGAACAGACCACCGAAATACCTGCATCTACCCTTGGCCGAAGGCCAGACCAGGCCACCGTACGGGGCTGACGCGCTGCGGGGTGATGGCCCCATTGTCGTCGTGGAAGGGCCGGCCGATGTGCTGACGCTGGCCCAATGGCACATCCCCGCCGTGGCGCTACTGGGCGCCTCTCTGCCGCCGGAGCACGTCCCCCGCCTGCAAGGGCACAAGGCCATCTTCCTGGCCTTGGACAACGACGACACAGGCAAGCAAGCCACCCGCCGGTTGGCCGAGACCTTGGGGCCGCTGGTGCGGTTGGTGCGATGGCCCGAGGGGGTACACGACGCCAACGACTACGCCCGGCAAGGTGCCGCCGCTGAGGGCCTGCAGGAGCTCTTGAACACCGCCCCGACGTGGCTTGACCTGCGCATCGAGGATGCGGCCAGGCAGCGTGGGGCGGGGCGAGACGAGGCGATCGAGAGCCTCTTCGGCCTGCTGGCGAACCTCAATCCCCTGCCACTGGCACGCTACAAGGGCAGGGTGACCAAAGCGCTGGAGGAGATAGGGACGCGGGACTTCAATGGGCTCCTGAAGGCAGTGAGGGAGGCCGAGGCCCACGAAACGGCCGCCGCCGAGGTGCTGGAGGGTCAGTATCCCGTCATCGCACCCGCTCTGGACTTCCTCGACGGGCTGGCCGTCGTGACCATCCCCCTGCTGGCCATGGCGGACGGCAAGCCGACCCACGTGCCCCACCTGATCACCAGCGACCGCCAGTTGCTCACCGCCGACGGGCAACGACTGCTGGACATCGGCGGCCGCCAGGTCGTCCTGCGGGATCTGCCGACCGTTCTGGGAAGCGCGACCCGCTGGGATTACGCCCACGTACAGGAATACCTCCAAGGCGATGCCCCCCATCCGGTTGAGGTCTACCTGGAGGCCGAACGGCTACTCGACGAGTATGTGGATTTCAGGGAAGAGGGCACCAGCGACGTGCTGGCCTTGTGGGTCATCGGCTCCTACCTCTATCCGCTTTTCGAGGCCTATCCCTACGTGGCCCTGATGGGACCGAAGGGCAGTGGGAAGACGAAGACGCTGGACGTGATCGCCCGCTTGGCGTTCAACGGACGCGTGTCCAGTAGTATGTCGCCCGCTTCGCTGTTTCGGGTGGTGCAGGCCACGCGGGGCATGCTGGGGATAGACGAGGCCGAGCGCTTGGGCAATCCGAGAGACCCGATCGCCGCCGACCTGCGCTTGCTGCTCAATGCGGGATACAAGCGGGGCAGCCCCGCTATCCGCTGCGAGGGCGAGGATCACCGGGTGGTGGAATTCGAGGTCTACGGCCCCAAGGTGATCGCCAGCATCCGGGGGCTGGAGGATGTGCTGGAGAGCCGCTGCATCCTGATCAACATGCTGAGGACGGCTGGCTCCAAAGGCAACCTCATCGTGTCTGAACGCGGCGAGGATTGGGCCAGAGCGCGGCATGGGTTGTATTGCTTCGCACTTCAACACTTTGCCGCAGTG
>CAZPMV010000416.1:0-2765 GCA_964587335.1 uncultured Anaerolineales bacterium | reverse complement strand
CTGGATGGTGCCTTCCTGCAAGGCGTTGATCTCCCCAATCGCATCCAGGTGTGGGTAGATTGGCAGGGCACAACTGCAGATCATGTCGAGTTCATCCTCAACGAGCAAACGTTCTCGCAAAGCATCAGCGGTGACGTCGCCAGCTATACGTTCGATATGGGCCACGACCTGCAGCCGGGCCACAATGATCTGCGCATCATCGCCTACAATGGGGATGGCGACTCATCTCAGACGATGACCTACGATCCTTACCAAGTAGCGCAGCCAACGTGGTTGCAGGCATTGACCAATGTCATATTCTTCAACCCCACCGTGCTCGGTGGCGAGGTAGAGGGCGCATTTGTGCAGGAATACGAACTGCGCTATCCAGCCTCACCCATCCGAGTCGACGCTCCTTTCGGCTTCAGCAACGTGGCTCTGGAGTTCGACCTGGGCGGCAAACTGTCGTTGCCCATGGATTGCACGTCGCCCGTTGACATCAGCGGCGGCGGACGAGCAGGGGCTGAGTTCGAGATGTTCGATGCCAGCTTCGAGATCGAGGGCGAGATAGGCGCCCAGGCTGGCCGTCAAGCCTACTGCCTATTCGCAACGCCCACCGGATACTGGCACGTCGAGGCCGAAGGCACGAAGACAGTGTACAGCAAGCCGGTACTGATAGTAATATCGTACTTCAACGCGGCCGTTGGCACCACAGTAGATGGCATCGTGACCTTCCTGCACATTGAGCACTACGTGGCCAAGCTCCTCGGTGAGGTATACGTGGATGGAAAGCTGGCCGTCTTCGCTGAAGGTGATTTTGAGATCCATCTCACCGATCCTCACATAACCTCTGACCTGACAGTCGGTGGAACGATAGGAGTAGAAGGCGGCGTACGAGGTGACTGGGGACCGGTCAAGGCGAAGGTCTACGCAGCAGGCGACGGAACAGTTCAGTTCTACACGCCAGAATTCAGTGTCGACCCAAGCGACTTCGCCTTTGACCGCCTCATCCTCGGCGGCGAAGTCGGCGCGGAGTTCGAGGCCTGGCGGCTCAAGAAGAGCGCTAAGGGCCGGATCGAGTGGGTCTATCCCGAAGGCAGTCTGCTCCAGGGATTCGCATTGCGTGATCTGACGGCCACCGATTGGCAGATGGTGGGGCGAAATGATGATGAACCGTACTCATGGTTGCCAGATGTACGTGCTCCACAAGTACTGGCTCCGCTGAGTCCGCTGACAACCGTCTCGTCAACCCTGGTGAGCAACGTCTACACCTATACCCAGCCCAGCCTGGCGCTGCGGCCCGACGATCAGGCCCTGCTGGTTTGGGTACACGATGATTTCTCCAAACCAACTAACCAGGCACTCGAGCTGCGCTACAGTCGCTGGAACGGCAGTACCTGGCAGGCAGATGTCGCTGTCACCGACGATACCTACCTGGACACCACACCTCATGCAATCTGGGACGCCAATGATAAGGGCCTTTTGGTCTGGGAACGGGTGAATGATCCGAGTGTGCCGATAACGGCCACGCTGGACATCACGTTCGCTCGCAAGATCGAGCTTGCGAGTGCGGTCTACGACGCTACCGCCGATACCTGGTCAATACCCACTTTGGTGACCACGAACAGCGCTGCCGATCACTCGCCTCGTCTGGCTCGCAACAGCGCCGGTCAGGTCATGCTCGTGTGGCGCCAGAACGATGCCGGATACCTGATGGGCAATGCGACCCACCCCGACACACTGCTCTACAAGACCTGGGACGGCACAAACTGGTCCGCCACGCAGACAGCTCTGGCAGGACTGACCAACGTGCAGAATGTCTCGCTGGCTTATCACGGCAGCGCGGCCACGGTGGCCTTCAGCCGCGTGGTGAGCGACACGCAGGCCATTTCCGACACGGTTGAGATCTTCACCAGTTCCTGGGATGGCAACATCTGGAGCGCGCCCCAACAGTTGACCGCCGACGATGGCTGGGACCACGTTCAGCCCCAGGTGGCCTACTCACCGCTGGGTGAGGCTGTCGTGGTTTGGCGTGGAGGTGACCGCCTCAAGTCCCACAACCTCCAGACAGCCGCCGAAGCCAGCGTGCCATTGCCTGCCAATCAGGCTGTCGCCAACTTCAGACTGGCTGCTGCGCCCGATGGACGGATGGCCGTAGTGTGGCTCGGCCAATCCGGTACGTTGCACGACGTCTATCTCTCGTATTATGACGTCACTCATGACTCGTGGGGTCTGCCGCAAAGCGTGACAAGCAACAGTGCGCTGGAGGACTATCTCTCGCCTGCGCTGGACAGTGTGGGAGACTTGCTCATGGCCTATACCAACACAGGGATCGTGACCCAGACTCAGACCATGATCGTCACCGGAGGTACCACGATCACCTTCACACTGTCCCAGGATGGTCAGACTGACCTGAACGCCCTGAGTTTCATACCAGACAGCAACCTCTCTGCCCTGATGCTCCAGGCATCAGAGGCTTATCCAGACCCGGGCAGTAGCGTTGTGCTCTCAGCCACGGTGCGCAATGCGGGGTCATTCGCCCTCGACAATGTCTCCGTCACCTTCTACGATGGCGACCCTGATGCAGGCGGCACGCTGATCGGCGCCAGCACACTGCCCGCGCCGCTGGCAGCCGGCTTCACCGCCACCCTGACCACGACCTACGGCGTACCCATCAGCGGTGGCGCGCACGTCCTCTACGCCGTGGCCGATCCAGACGACCTCATTGCCGAGGCCGACGAGGGCGATAACACATCCACCCTGGCCGCCTTCGGCCCGGACCTGGA
>CAZPMV010000415.1:0-2767 GCA_964587335.1 uncultured Anaerolineales bacterium | reverse complement strand
TTCACTCCTCCAGCCCCAACCAATTCACTGGCTGTCCCCGTTTCTTGATTGGGAAACGGCTGAGCACGACTGCCTGGTCGTGCAGCAACACGCGGTCGCCCGGCGACAGATCCTCTCTGGCCTTCTCCAACCGCGGCCGCCTGGGCAGGTTGAAGATGCCGATACGCGTGCCGGGTCTGTTGTAGCGCTTGTCCACGTAGGCCAGGCCCAGCAGGTACCCTTCGCTGTCAAGGCTGCAACTGGTGATGTAGCCGATGACCTGGCCTCGCCTGTCGGTCACTGGATCACCAGTCTTGGGCACTCGCACGCCCTTCTCTCGCATGCGGAAGCGAATGACCGCCTTGCCGGTGTTGTACCCCTCCTCCACCAATGCCAGGCGGCCGATGAAATATGGTTTGTGCAACTTGACGTAAGACCCAAAACCAGCCTCGACTGGGTTGATGTTGAACAGCCCGGCCAGCTCGTGGCCATAGAGGGGCAGCCCGGCCTCCGTGCGGGTACTATCTCGTGCGCCCAACGCCGTGGGCTGCACGCCCAGGTCGTCGCCAGCATCGAGGATCGCATTCCACAGCGTCACCGCCTGCTCTGGATGCACGAACAGCTCATAGCCCACGTCCTCGCCGGTGTAGCCGGTGCGCGCCACTATCAGATCGAGGCCGGCGAAACGGCCTTCCGTCAGGTAAGTGCGGGCCAGCCGTCCCAGCGCGGCAGCGGTCGCCGCGTCGTCGGCCAAGCGCTGCAAGATTTGCATGGAGGCTGGCCCTTGCAGCGCCAGGTCCACCCGCTGCCGCTCGCCGGCGGCGGGATTCTTCAGATCACGCAGGATGGCTCGGCCCTCCGGTTCCACCAGCCGCTGGCGGTCGAGGAGCACTTCGCCGTCGTTCACACTGTTGAGCCAGGCCCAGTCCTTGTCCTCGTTGACGGCGTTGACCACCATAAGGTAGAGATCCGGGGCACGGCGGTAGACCATTAGATCGTCAATCACGTTGCCGTCAGGATCGAGCAGGTAGGCGTAGAAGGCCTGGCCGGGATCGAACCAGCGCACGTAGTTGGTGAGCACCAGATCGAGGAAGCTGGTGGCGTGCGGCCCGGCGATCTCGAACACACCCATGTGGGCCACGTCAAACAGCCCTGCCGTCTGGCGCACGGCGCGATGTTCCTCGCTAACCGAAGTGTACCAGACCGGCATCTCCCAGCCGGCGAAGGGGATGATCTTGCGGGTGAGCTGGCGATGCACCTCGTAGAGCGGCGTGCGCTTGACCGGCGCCTCTTCGGGCTCCTGCCAGCGGAACTCCGGCCGCTCATCGTGCGGCGCCAACTCGCTCAGGCTCTTCTGCCCCACGAAGTAGGGTTTCGACAGGCAAAACAGCTCAGGATGCGCCCTGCACAGCGCCTTCGCGTCCGAGCCATCCCCACCCAGCGGAGCGTCCTCCCCGTCCTGCCCAATGATGCCGTTCAGAAGCTCCTCGACTGGGGCTTCCAACTCATCCCTCGTCCCCCGTTCCTCGTTCCCCGTTCCTCGTTCCTCCGCCAGATCCACCACCACCGCTGGCCCTTCCACCTTGGCGAAGATGTCATCGGGATCGAAGAGGACATAACCATCGGCCAGCCCACGTAGCCAGGCCTTGACCCGTTCCGCCTGGGCGTTGTGCACGGCCAGGAGGAAACGATCACGCCCCCGCTCGTCGGGCGCCAGCTTCTGCACGAAACCGTCGTCCAAGAGCTTCCCCACCCGATCCAGCAGCAGCGTGCGCTGGTGCTGGCCGACGTCCAAGCTGGCGACATCATTGGTGGTGATCTGCTGCAGGAAGGGCAAAGCCCGCCATCCGCTGATGGCCAGCACGCGTCGCCCCTCGCCGTCGCCGGGGTTTTCTGGCATGCCCTGGGACATGATGAAATAGTGCGGGTAGCCGCTGTCCATTGAGGAGGTCTCGGCGGGAGTGGCGGCGGTGAGCGCAGCCACCTTGCGCTTGACTTCCTCCAGAACATCCAGGTCAATCTTGCCCCGCGGCAGCGTGCCGATCAGCCCCTCGTAGGTGAAGGGCTCGATGTTGGTGACTACCTGGGCAATGCAGTCGGCAATGATGTCCATTTCCGCCGGGCCCATGCCCCGCTGGGTGACCCAAGGAGTACCTAGCCGCACGCCGCGAGCCGTGGCTGTGGCCTCGTCGCCGGGGACAGTGTTCTTGTTGGCCACGATGCCGCACAGCTCAAGGATGCGCACCACGATCTCGCCTAGCAGCGGGAAACCCTGCTTGCTGGTCATGTTCCGCAGGTCGAGCATCAGCAGGTGCGTGTCGCTGCCGCCGTAGACAAACTCTAGCCCCCGCTTCTGCAAGCTCTCGGCCAGCGATTGGGCGTTCTCTACGATGCGGTGCTGCAGGCAGCGGAAGGGTTCGCTGCGGGCGATGTGGAAGGCTACGGCCATGGCGGCGAACTTGTTGGTGTGTGGGCCGCCCTGCGCGCCGGGGAAGACGGCGGCGTCAATTATCTCCGCCTTCTCGGCATCGGTGGTCAAGATCACCGCCCCGCGGGGGCCGCAGATGGTCTTGTGGGTAGTGAAAGTGACTACATCGGCGATGCCGACGGGATTGGGGTGAACACCGCCGGCCACCAGCCCTGCCGTGTGGGCGATGTCGGCCATCAGATACGCACCCACAGCGTCGGCGATCTGGCGGAACTTCTCCCAGTCAGGCGTCCAAGGATAGGAGGTGTAGCCAGCGATGATAATGCGGGGCCGCTGCTCCAGCGCCAGTTGTTTGATCTG
>CAZPMV010000414.1:0-2786 GCA_964587335.1 uncultured Anaerolineales bacterium | reverse complement strand
GCCTTTTTTCACTAGAGTCGTGATTCGTGATGCGTTGGCCACGAACTACGCCTTACAGATTACGGATTTCATACGTCCAACGTTGTA
This sequence comes from uncultured Anaerolineales bacterium, assembly GCA_964587335.1. Lineage (GTDB taxonomy): Bacteria > Chloroflexota > Anaerolineae > UBA3071 > UBA3071 > UBA3071. The sequence continues at coordinate 2,699 of CAZPMV010000414.1, read as the reverse complement.
GTGTCTGTAACCATCCGCGGACTACGCCCCAGTCTTCGAGAGCGGTCAGTATCAGTGCACCGGCTTCGCGCGTCACGTACCACAGCCGCAGTGGGGGGAAGATCCTACCTGTGTCGGTGGTGGTGGGGCTGGAGTGAACGGTCAGGCCAGCGCGGCGGAAGGACCAGCGCGCGCGGTACAGGTGCAGGGGATGGCTGACGAGGATGACGCTCCGCCAGCCGTGGGTACGCATCAGATTCGCCGTGGCGCGGGCATCCTCAGCCGTGGTCATCGAGCCCCCGGCCAGGTGGGTGTCCTCCGGCGGCACGCCCAGACCGATGGCGAAGCGGCAGGCGACGGCGGCGGCGGACATGGGATCGCCAGCGTAGCCGCCGCTGCAGACGATCCGCGGCGCCCAGCCATCGTTGTACAGGTCCACGCCGTGGTAGGTGCGGCTGATGAGATCGGAGCCCGGCTCCCCTTGCGGCGTGACCTGAGCGCCAAGGACGACGATGGCGTCGGCTTGCTGTGGTCTATCCTGCCGCCCGTAGCGATCAATCTGCCAGCAGAGCAGACCGAAGCCGAGCACAGCGATGAAGATCAACAGTCCCAGGCCGCGGGCCAGCGTGCGGAGCAAGCGTTTCATAGTCGGATTATCTCACCGGGCGGGCGAATCGCCAAGCGGCCATGCAGCAAGGGAGATATGCGAGGGGGCGAGGTTATCGTTTCAGTCTGCTCAGTCGCTTGTAGACCTCGTCATCGCCGCGCTTACCCACCAGCTCTACTGAGACGACGTTCTCGTCATCGAGGATTTCGTAGTAGATGCGGTATTCGCCACTGCTCGCCCGCCGGCCATCTGCAATCTTCCTGCTATCATGGGGACGGGGGTCGAACTGTAGAGCGAATATCTTGAGGGCGATTTGCCGATAGATCTTGGGAGTGAACCGTCGCATATCGGCCACGGCGCGCTTCTGTACCCGCAGGTTATACATCTTCACCCTCCAGGCTCAGTTTCTCGCCATACAGTTCTTCGTATTGGTCGAGCACAGCCTGGAAGGGGACGTAACCCTCATTGGTCTCCTTAGCGAGCCTGAAAAGCTCGGCGTCTCGCGCATCTTCCATTGCCTCGAGGTGGTGCAGATCCTCGATGCTGATCATGGCCACCGCAGGTTTGCCCCGGCGCTTGACAATGACGCGCTCGCCGCCGTAGCTCACCCGGGCCATCAGTTCACCCCAAAGGGTTCTTGCCTCAGAGGCGCCCACTGAGATTGTCATCTCTTTTTTCCCACCCCCTGAATTGCACTAATCGTTCAATTCGTGCAACTCAAGTGTATCACACTTCGGACCGTCTGGCAAATCCCCTTCTAGATTTCAGCACTCGCTGAATCCGCACACGTAGCACTTGCGGCAGCCTTCCACGGCGATGAAGGTGGCCTGGCCGCATTCAGGGCAGAGGTCGCCGATCCGTGCTGTATCCATAGGCAGCGCCATCTGCTCAGCCTGCAGCCCCTCTCCATTGGGTAGGACTTCGCCCAGGTACTCGGCCAGCACCTGGGCGACGGCATCGGGCAGGGAGCGCACGCGGTCAGCGCCGAAACCTAGAGGCCGCCCCCCTCCGATGCCCGCCAGTTGCTTCATGACCTGCTGCAGGCGAGCTTGCGGTGACAACGTCGAAGGCAACCGCAGAATCAGAGACATTAGCCGCCCCAGTGCCTCTGACACCGCTGCCGTATCGGAGCCCGCCTTGCCCACGTTGAGGAACACCTCGAACGGCTGACCGGCGCCATTCTGATTGATGTTGAGGTAGGCGGTGCCTATCGGTGTGGCCCTGCGGTAGGTATATCCATGCAGCATGCTGGGCCGCGGTTTCCTGGGGGCTGGTGACGCAGCTAGGCGCTGCTGACTTCCGTCTAGGCGAGTCCTGGCTGTCTCCTGCGTCTCCAACACGACGTTCTGGCGAGAGCCGGTGACGTAGACTGTCAGGCCCTTGCACTCCAGTTCCCAGGCCAGCATGTAGGCGGTTTCTACATCCTCGACTGTGGCCTGGGCGGGATGATTGATCGTCTTGCTGATGCTGGAATCCACGAATGCCTGCAGTGCAGCCTGCATGCGCACGTGCTCTTTGGGCGTGATGTCCTGAGCCACAACGAAGACACGCCGGATGGGCTCAGGCACTTCGGCGACATGCTGGCAGCTCCCGGTGGCGTTCACCTGCTCCAAGATGCTTGTCCGTGTAGCCTCATCCAGGCCTGCCTCCAGCAGTGCTTTCTCGAACAGCGGGCTGGTGTAGGTCAGTCTCAGGTCGTGGTCATTGTCCTTCACCGTGCGGGTGTAGGCCAGGGCGAACACAGGTTCGCAGCCGTAGCCTTCGCAGCCGGCCACCGTGCCCACGGTCCCCGTGGGGGCCACAGTGGTCTGGGCAACGTTGCGGATGCCGTGCTGCCTGATGCCCTCGCTGATTTCTTCCCAGTTCAGCGGCGGGCGACCCCAATCGCGACTGAAGGGGGCAAGTGGCTGCGGCGGCTGCCAGCGCAGGTCGCCAGGATCGTAGATGCTTCCCTTGATGGTTGGAAAGGGGCCGCGCTCCCGCGCCAGCGCGATGCTGGCCTTCATGCTGTGGTAGCGGACGAACTCCATGACTTGGCCTGCGAACTCCTGCCCCTCATCGCCGCCGTAGCGGATGCCCAGGCGGTACATCATGTCCGCCAGACCCATGATGC
>CAZPMV010000413.1:0-2786 GCA_964587335.1 uncultured Anaerolineales bacterium | reverse complement strand
CGCTCCACCTCGCTGTACGACGCCGGGTGGTGCAGCGCCAGCCCCAGCAACTCCGCTGCTCGTTCGGGCTGCCCGGCGCGGACCCGCAGGCGCGATACGTCGACCAGACAGAACAGAGTATGGGGAATGTCCTGCATGGCCACCTGTTCCCGCAGCGCGCGCCGCAGATACTCCCACGCCGCATCATCCTGCCCCTGCGCGACGCACACCATGCCCAGGTTGCCGAGGGCCAGGGCCGCTCCCATCCTTTCACCGATCTCCTCGAAGATCACCTGGCATTGTTCGTAGTAGGCGCGTGCTTCCTCATATGCCACCTGTTCACGCGCTACCTCCCCCAGGTTGTTCAGCGCCTGCGCCGCCCTGAAGCGGTCGCCAATCTCGCGCGCCAGGGCCAGATTGGCGGCTAAGCAGCCCCTGGCCTGCTCAAGCTCTCCGCGATGAACGGCCACGATGCCCAGTTCATTGCGCGCAGCGATCAAGCCCTGCCGGTCGCCTGCCTGCTCGTACCACTTCTGGCTCTCCTGCGCCCAGTGTTCAGCCTGGTCGTACTCCCCGCCCAGCCAGGACACCCTGGCCAGATGCTGCGCTGCCAGGGCCTGCCCCGCCGTGTCCCCGCACTCCTGCGCCAGCGCCAGGCCCTCCCGCAGGTGGCGTCGCGCCGCCTCCCAGTCACCCTGCCGCCAGGCCACATCGCCCAGACCGGTCAGCGCCGCGACCTCGGTCTGCCGGTCCCTTTCAGCGCGAGCCAGGGCCAGGCCTTCCTCCAGGCCGCTGCTGGCAGCACTCAAGTCGCCCAGACGCACCCAGGTCTGGCCGAGCAGCACCAATAAGGCGCACCTCTCTCGGCCCTGCTCCGCCGGCAGTAGCTGCAGGGCACGCTGGAAAGCGTCCCGCGCATCGCGGTAGGCGTTGGTCCTGCAGGCCTCCTCCCCCGACCGCCGCAGGTACTCCGCCGCCTTAGCCCCCTCCCTGGCCAGCTCGTAGTGCCCGGCGATCATCCCCAGGTACTCGCTCAGGCGCTCTCCGGCGTGCCCTTCCAGCCACGCCGCCACCTGCGCATGGTACCTCCGCCGCAGCTTCAGCAGCACCGTCTCGTAGGTCACGTCGCGCAAGATGGTGTGCTTGAAAGTGTACTCCCGCGCATTGGCAAAGGCCGACTGCTCCCGTTGAAAAACCAGCTCGCGTTCGCGCAACGCCCCCAGCAGCGGCCCAACGTCGCCGCGCTCGTCCTCGTCCGCCGTTAGCTCCCCCACCAGACGGTCCCAGAACAGCCGCCCCACCACCGAGGCCCGCTGCAACACCGCCTTCTCCCCTTGCGGCAAGGCGTCCAATCTGGCCTGCAGCACCGCCGTCAGCGTCGGCGGCACCCGCACCTTCGCCAGCCGCTCCACCTGCACCTGCCATTGCGGCTCCCCGCGCACGATCACCCCATCCTCGATCAGCATTTTGATCAGCTCTTCCACGTAATACGGGTTGCCCTCGGCAGCGTCAACGATCAGCTCGCGCAGCTCCCTTGGCACCTGCACTGCTTTCTGCAGAATCTCCTGCACCAACGCGCGGCTGGCGCGCTTGGAGAGGGGCTCCAGTTCCAGTCGTCGGTAGGCCTCTTGACCCTCCCCCCAGTTGGGACGCCGCTCGAACAGCCCCGGCCGCGCCGCACCAACGACGAGCAGGGGGGCATCCGCCAACTCGCTCACCAGTTGCACCACCAGGTCTAGCGAGCTGTCGTCGGCCCACTGCAGGTCTTCCAGCAGCATCACCGCCGGTTGGCGGGCGACCATGCCGCGGAAGTATTGCACCAGGTAGACCCTGGCTAACTGGCCGAAGTTGGGGCTGCCCAACAGCGCCTGCACTGCCTCGCTCCCTGCCGCCGCAAAGTCGAACCCCACCAGTTGTCCCACCAGGTCGGCTCTGTCCGGCTCCAGCACCCCGGCCATCCCATCACGGAACTTGCTCATTGCCTTCGCTGCGCTGTCACTCTCCAGGATTTGGAAGCGATAGGCGAACAGGTCCCGCCATAACTGGTAGGGAACGGCTTGCGTGGTAGAAGCAGCGCGCCCTTTGAAGTACCATACGGTCTCCGGCCGCAGCTCGAACCAGTTGAAGAACTCGTCCAACAGCCTCGTCTTGCCCACTCCAGCGTCGCCCACGACTGTAACTGCCCGCGTCTCCGCATCTTCAATGATCTCTTCAAAGACTCGCTGCAGGGCCAGCAGCTCCACCTGTCGCCCCACCATGTGCGTCTGGATGCCCTCCACCCCGCGCATCTCTACGCGGAAGGCCCGCGGCTTGGCGCGCTGCACCAGGTAGGTCAACACCGGCTCAGCCTTGCCTTTCACCAGCAACGGCTCCTGCGGCTGCACGTCAAAGACGCCCCGCACGTGCCGGTAGGTGTCGTGGCTGATCAGGATGCCGCCAGGGGGAGCGTTCTGCTCCATACGCGCTGCCAGGTTCACCGCATCCCCCATGGCCGTGTACTCCACCCGCAGGTCCGACCCCACCTCCCCCACTACCACCAACCCCGTGTTGATCCCCACCCGCACGTTCAAACCCTGGATGCCCTGCTCCCGCTCCAGCTTGGCCGCGTATCCCCCCGCGCCCTGCACGATCTCCAGTGCCGCACGGATGGAGCGTTCGGGGTCGTCCTCGTGGGCGATGGGGGCACCGAAGAAGGCCAGGATGGCATCACCCATCAGGCGGGCCAGCGTGCCCTCGTAGCAGTAGATGGGCTGGATCAGAAACTCGAAGGCCCCGCTCATGATCTCCATCACCTCTTCGGGATCGAG
>CAZPMV010000412.1:0-2825 GCA_964587335.1 uncultured Anaerolineales bacterium | reverse complement strand
TCCAGAAGGTATCCGCCACCCGTCCCGCCGTGACCAAGGTCTGCCCGCGAGTCAGATTCTCGACGCCTATCTTGCCCACCTTTCACCCCCTTGCCCTCGATTATGCCCAACGCCCCACCAGTAGAGGCCAGCCAACGCCGGCGGCTGCCAGACGTGGAAGATCTCATTCACATCGAATTCTGGTTACCTGGTGACTTTGTCAGTCACGTCAATGAACGAGTATGGACGGCCTCCAGGTGAGAAATAACTCTTGTCCTCCAGTATTTCGTAGGCCGTGCCAAAATAGCCGTTCAATAACACCCTAAATGTGTTCACCGGAGTAATACCCTGATACAGAGCACCATAGTCTTGGTCTGGGAAGTGATAAGCATTGAGTATGGACATTCGTTCGGGGAGGTTCGAATCTTGAGCACTTTGCCAATCAAGCATAGAGCCCGGCCCATGATCAGCTTGTATGATTATGATTGGCGGTTCGGGTGACCGCGACAGGATCTCCTCGATTGCGATCTGCAGTCTCGCTGAGATGAAAGCCAGTTGATTTCTGTAGCTCTTCACATATTCATCCTTGCCTGCTATCGCCGTGAAGTCACTTCCATCAGCAAGGGTGAACACTCCAAAGGCATATTCTCTGTCAAGCTGGACGTGTTCTCCGTGCACCCCAAATACGAAAGGAGGATGAGGAGCAACTATGTGGGCAAAGACGAAAGTCGGACCGTCGATCTCAGTCGCATCTGCAAGATGATCCAGAGTGTACAGAATGCGTTCCCTGTGAAAACCCCGCTGCGTTTTCAAAAATGGAAGCTCGAGGAATACGGGAAGAGGGGTGGCATTGATGAGTTCGTTTTGAAATTCATTCAGGGTCCACCTGGGTGATATGTACACATCAGCGCTTCTGATCTCGGTGATCGAATAGCCGGTCGAAAAAGCTGCTAGAGTGTATCCGTAATCACGTAAGTGGCGAACCACTCTGTTGTTCTCTATCATCACCGCCAGAGGCAGTCTGTTGCTAGATCCATTACCTATTTGGCTCACCAGACCATCAAGATACGTGAGATTCAGAGAAGAGGCCAGCGAGAGCCCTGTCTGGCAATAGTTGGCACTGCTCTTGTTAGCTACGTAGAATCCCTTCTGGGTCAGGTAGGATAAGAGTTCGGAGTTGTCAACTTGGTACACTTCTCTCAGGATGTCAGCTCTTGCGTATCCATCCAGGATTATGTAGTAGATGTCTGGCAGAGAACCGGGTGTAACGCTATTTGTCGGCTGTTCTAGGTGTGCATTTTCCCGCCATGAATCTATGTACGTGCTGACTTCACCTGCACGAACACGCACATAGCACCAATTCGCAGCAACAGCCACAATGACAGAAACAGACAGGATATTTAGGAACTTTGTGATACGGCACAAATCACTCGCTGTTTTCATTGTGAGATAGAATACGGCAGCAAGCAGGACACACCAGACAACGAGGTGGGCTAGACTCACCGACTTGCTTGCAAGGAGAGGCAGGCTAGCCTCGCGTAGAATCTGCGTACGATAGAGCACAGCGGCAACAGCAAGGAGTACGTGGCCATAAGAGAAGAAGGACAAAAAGAAAGCAGAGACGATAATCGCTGACTTGTTTCTGTTTTTGACGAGGCAACCCACAAATAGCCAGAGTGAGACAGCAAAGATGAAAACAGCGATCACCGTTCCAATAGCTTCACGAAACGCCAATTGCCCTGCATTGCGCACAAAAAGGGATAGAACGGGGAACAAAGCCAAAAGAAAGGGGTGGATAATGCTTCTCTTCATTCTTTCAATCACCTTCAATCACCATCTTTGGTCATTAGATATAGGACCCTGTTCGTATCTGTGATCGTCTTTCTACGCTGAATAGCGAAGAACTCACTGAACTCACGTTCGAAAGCGTGTTGATCGTACTCTCCAAAGATGTCTTCCATGTTCGACAGAAGTTTCTGCACCTGGGAGTCGCTCTTGGGAACGAATTCTATGATGAGTGAGTTGCACACTTGACTAAGAAAGCTGGCCACTTTTCGAAATGGCAAGTTATTAGATATGACGAGGTGATGAACAATCGCCAATGCCAGAACAACGTCTACGGGACCGCGCTCGATAAGGGACATCCGTTCCTGGTTCTCCCATCCAAGACCAGGGCTGGGGTTTGTCAAATCGAGCAGCAGAGGCAGGATATCTGTCTCAGCCTTCGCCACGCTCTCAAGGTAATTCTTCTCAACCGCAGCAGGATCAATATCGAACGAAATCGTCATGATCCCTCTATCACTGGCAATCCGGCTAGACAGACCAATATTCGCTCCCAAATCCCAAACGCTTGTGGGCGCGGGCGTTACTTCATCTAGCATCTCTGCAACGAGTTGCTTCTTGTGTTTTGAAGCGAGGGCACTGTAGTTTGAGATAGCATGGTAATCATGCCACTCAGTGCCGACTGGCTGCCAACTCAATCTTTCTATCGCCGACCTTAAGCTGTCCACGAGGCCAAGAAAAGCCGTTCGTCCCATGCTATGGCGTTTTGAAGGAATAGACTGATCAGCGAAATGCTTCTGAGCCTTAGCATGCAGGTGAATGTGTGAGAGCAGCGCCAGATTGACCCTGGTGCGAGCAGGGAGGAGCAAGCTCGCCAAGTCCAAAGGGATACCATCCAGACAGACTCGAAAAAACTGGCTCAGCCGCACATCCACATAACTCATTAGTGCTAGTGGCGCCAGAAAATGCTGGCAAAACTGCCGATAGGCAACCCATGGCTGTCCTTCACGATACTTCTCAAAGGATAGCGTATCTATGAATATGGGCCTTCCCTTCCTAAACTG
>CAZPMV010000411.1:0-2840 GCA_964587335.1 uncultured Anaerolineales bacterium | reverse complement strand
GCGGACGAATATCACCGCTTCTCTGTCTTCAAAGTCAACTGTCCACGCAGGTTGCGACCGAAACATCTCCAGCAGGTCGGCATCGCTACGGCGGTCGAGTACCAGAAACTCCGCGCCGTACTCGTCGAGCACTTGTGGCCAATTCTCGTTCACACCAGTTCCCTGGGCGACAGCATGATGTTGCAGCATGGGATGTCCCCTTGTCACTCGTCACGCCTTCGAGAAACTCAAGGTCTTCCGACCTTCGCTCGACAACCTGAACAACTGGTTGCCTGTGACCCCGGAGACGGCATTATCTTTGCTCATGTGAGGGTCATTGAAGGACAAAACACCATCCTCCTTCAACACCCGATGGAGCTCCGCCAGTATCGAACTGCGTCCGTCCAGCATGTGGAAAACATCGTATAGCAGAACGACGTCCAGGCTGGCGTCCGGCAATCTGGTGTCGCAGTCGGAATGTATGGTCTCTATGTTCGTCAACTGCCGCTTCTCGGCGATCTTCTGAACTTGCCGGATTGCCAGGGGATGGATGTCCAGTGCGTACACCTTCCCTTCCTTGCCTATCATGTCGGCGGCGTCCACGACGTAGCCCCCCGGGCCGCACCCGTAGTCCAGTACCTGGAATCCCGGGGCAAGGCCCGCTTCTTCCAGGAGGTCCCTGGGAGAAAACAGGAAGTCGCGCACTTTGAACATGGCGGACATGATCGAAAAGGCAAACTTGGGCATTGGTCTGTCCATGGTTCTCTCCTCTAGTGGTCTACTTCGATTGTGCTAGTGGTCCATCACGTTGGTTTTGATGCGTGAGGGTAGCTATTCCGTACTACGCTTGAGTGGTGAGGCTGGAGTGTATCGTCTCCAACGACGTGGCAAAGCTGGAGACACTCCTGAGGGCAGCGGGGACGGAAGTACACACTCCCGCCCCCGCCTGCCTGACCGATTCGCTACTGCTCCTCGTCTGGCTCCTCGCCCGGCTTTGCCTCTTCCTGTCCCTCTGAAGGCTCTTGCCAGCCCCAGCACCAGGGGGGCATGTGGCCGTGACGCGGATGCCAGTGCCTGGCCCAGTATCTGCCTCTCGGCCCGTAGGCCATCATCTGTGGCCCGTCGGCCATCCTCCAGGCCAACAAGTGGAAGACCCTGCCGATCATCACGAACAGCAGCATAAGCAGGCCGATCGTCATGAACAGCGGTGGGTGGCCAAAGCCGAAGGCCCGATGCGGTGCATAGCCCACTGTGACGCCACCTTCGTCGCCAGCCGCCAGTTGACCCAGGCTGTAGCCCTGCGTCCACCCGGCACGGTGGATCGCCCATCCGCCCAGCACGAGCAAGGCAATGACGAGCAATGCCGTCGCTGGTACTACCCAAAACCATTTTCTTGACATGTTCTCACCTCCTCAGGTTCGATGTTGACCCAGTATGCCACAAACCTGTGAAGGAAATATGAAGAAGTGGGGGAGATGTAGTGAAGTTGCGCTGCGGGCGCAGGGGGCGGCGCTCTAATCCACGAGGCGACGAGTGGGCTAGACGAAATGCCGGCTGCGAGCCGGGTCTCGCCAAACTGCCATCCAGCAGCAGAGCAGAATCAGGGTCAGAAGCAATAGACCGGCGCAGAGGAAGTACACGCCCGCCAGGCCCAGGTAGGGCAGCAGCGCATAAGCGAGCAGGGGGCCAGCAGCGCTGCCCATATCGCCCAGTGTGTACAGTAGTCCCACGGAGCGACCTCGGCGCGAAACGGGGGTAAGATCTCCAGTCAGGGCCACGATGAGCGCTTGCAGCCCACCACTGGCCACAGCGCCCAGCAGCGCGCCTATCACGAGAAGCAGCGGTGGGCCGCAGGCAAGGAGAGCCATGCCCACGGCAGCCGCCAGCAGGGTCCACGGCATCAGCCGCCAGCGTCCGGCTTCAGCGTCGGAAAGTGAGCCCATCACAGGGGCCGAGGCCATGGCCAACAGCATGCGCGCGGCCAGTAGCAGGCCGGTCACCGTGGTTACCCCCAGCGTCAGCCTCCTCAGTGCTAGGCTATCGCCCAGCCGTTCCAGCAGGAGCAAGCTCAGGGTGGCCGCCATCACCCCGGCCATGACGAAGCGATTCACCGCCTGCACGGCGATGACCATCGCCATCTCGCCGCGATGCGCAACCGCACTGGTTTCTGGCCAAGGCTTGGCATCAGGGGGCTTGCTTGGGGTTGGTGGCAGCGACTCTTTCGTTTCCGGCAGCGCAAAGAGCGCTGGCAGCGCGCCCGCTGCCGATACCACTGCACCAACGACCAACGCTTGATGGTACCCCAGCCAGTCGGTCAACACTCCTCCGAACAGGAATCCCAACGCACCCCCTACGAAAAACCAGGCCTGGTACAACCCTGTCCAGCGCCCTCGATTTCGCTCGTCTGTCACGTCCAGGATAGCAGTGTTCCCCCCGATCCAGATACCCGACCAGGCCAGGCCCCACAGCAGCCGCCCGGCCAGAAGCGGCCAGAAGCCTCGGGTCAGGCCGCAGATGGCGGTGGACAGTGCCCCGAGAAACAACGAGGGGATCAGCAAGCGACGACGAGGGAAACGGTCGTAAGCGAGACCAGCGGGGCCATTAAGCAGGATACGAATCGCCCTGTTGACGGCCAAGATGACGCCCACGCTGGCCAGTGTGATGCCTGCCTCTGCCGTGTGCGTCGGCAGCACCGTGTACAGCGTAGCATCGCCCATCAGCGAAAGAGCGGTCCCCAGTCCCAAGGGGAGCAGGACACGTTTTCCAACCTCCAATTTCCCACCTCCAGCTTTCAGTTTCCATCCCCGCGTCAGATTAGCGCTTCACCACCAGCACGGATCCATCCACGCATCCAGGTCAAT
>CAZPMV010000410.1:0-2860 GCA_964587335.1 uncultured Anaerolineales bacterium | reverse complement strand
TGCCGGCCATCATCGGCGCCTTCACCGGCACGGCGGGCCTGATCCGCATCATGCGAGGCAACCTGCTGGACACCATGGGGCAGCCCTTCGTCGAGGCGGCGCGCGCCCGGGGCCTCAAGAACCGCACCGTGACCTGGAAACATGCGGTGCGCATCGCCATCAACCCGCTGATCGTGATCCTGGGCTCGGAGGCGCTGCCGGGTATCATCGGCGGCAACGCGCTGATGGCCATCGTGCTGAACCTGCCGACGACGGGACCCATGTGGGTGGAGGCGCTGCAACAACAGGACATGTATATGGCGGGCACCGGCATCGTCTTTTTCACCGTGTTTCTGTTGATCGGCAATCTGCTCGCGGACCTGGCCCTGGCCTGGGCGGACCCGCGCATCCGGCTCGAATAGGAGGTGGTAAGCATGGCTACAAACGAAACATCGGTCGCCCCCAAGGCGGAGAAAGAACAAGTCAGCCAGAGCTACTGGAGCCTGGTGTGGTGGAAGTTCAAGAAAAACCGGCTGGCCATCATCGGTGGGGTTGTCGTGCTCCTGTTTTACGTGTGTTGCGTGCTGCTGGCGGAGTTCTTTGCTCCCTACGGCCTGCATACCGAGTCGGATTTTTTGGAGACGCAGCCCCAATGGCCGCACTTCAGGGATGCCGAAGGCAAATGGCACCTACAGCCCTTTGTGTACGGCCTGGAACAGCAGATAGACACGGCGACACGCACGCGCAGCTATTTGGTGGACACCACCAAGCGCTACCCGATCAGCTTTTTCGTCAAGGCCGAGTCCTACAAGTTGTTGGGCTTGATTCAGTGGGATAGGCACCTGTTTGGCGTTCATCCCGACCAGGAGGGGGCCCACGTCTACCTCCTGGGAACCGACCGGCTGGGTAAGGATCAATTGTCACGCCTGATCTATGGCGGCCGCATCTCCCTGTTGATCGGCCTGACGGGCGTGATCCTCACTCTGGCCTTCGGCGCGACGCTGGGCGCGATATCGGGCTACTATGGCGGAGCCGTGGATATGCTCGTGCAGCGTTCGACCGAGTTCCTGGGGGCTTTTCCCGACATCCCGCTGTTTATGGCCCTGGCATCAGTGATCCCGGCGACCGTATCGCCCATCCTGGTATACTTCCTGCTCACCATCATCCTGGCATTCGTGCGTTGGGGGGGGCTGGCGCGGCAGGTGCGGGGGTTGGTCTTGTCTTTGCGGGAGCGGGAGTACGTGCTGGCGGCCCAGAGCTTTGGGGCTAGCGACGGGCGCATCCTGTTCCGGCACCTCATCCCCGGCGCCATGAGCCACATCATCGTCATCACCACCCTGGCCATTCCGGGCATGATTCTATCGGAGACGGCGCTGAGCTGGCTGGGCCTGGGCATTCGCCCACCCATGACGAGCTGGGGGGTGATGCTGCAGGAGGGCGGCAATATACGCGCCATCCGTTACACCCCGTGGCTACTGTTCCCGATCCTGTTCATCATGTTAGTGGTCCTGGCCTTCAACCTGCTGGGTGACGGCCTGCGGGATGCCATGGATCCTTACGGTGGCCGATAGGAGGAGTGTGTGATGAATGAGAATCCGATGCTCGTAGAGGTCAAGAATCTAAAGGTTCAGTTCGACGTGCGTGATGGCATCATCAAAGCCGTGGACGGGGCCACCTTTGAGATCAGACGAGGACAGACGCTGGGCATCATCGGCGAAAGCGGTTGCGGCAAGTCCGTGACCGCCAGGGCCATCCTGCGGATGGTGCCCAAGCCCGGCAAGGTCGTGGATGGGGAAGTCATTTACCACCGCTGCGTCAAATCCAATGGTTCCGAATTGATTGACCATGTGAGAATTACCGAGTTGGATCCCGATGGGCGGCAGATCCGCAAGATCCGCGGCGGCGAGATCGGCATGATCTTCCAGGAACCGATGAGTTCCCTCACCCCGGTTTACACCGCTGGCGCCCACATCAGGGAGGCGGTTAGTTTGCACCGGCTCATGCCCATCCGCAAGGTCGAACCCCAGATGGTGGAAGCCATCCGGGCGCACCGGAAAGTCACCAAACAAGAAGCCCGGGAGATCGCCATTGAAATGCTGCACAAGGTAGGGCTACCCAAACCGGAACAGCGGGTGGACAGTTACCCGCACCAGTTGAGCGGCGGGCAGCGCCAGCGGGTCATGATCGCCATCGCCCTCTCCTGCCAGCCGGCCATGCTGATCGCTGACGAGCCGACGACGGCGCTGGACGTCTCGATCGAGGCGCAGATCCTGGACATCATGCGCGATCTGCAAGAGACGGCCGACATGGCCATCATGTTCATCACGCATAACCTGGGCGTCATCGCCGAGATGGCCGAAGAGATTTGCGTGATGTACATGGGCAAGGTGGTGGAAAAAGCCGACGTCGTCACGGTGTTCTACGAACCCAAGCACCCTTACACGCGCGACTTGCTCAAGTCCATCCCCCACGTGGGCAAGAAAACTGGAGAGCGGCTGGCCGCCATCAAGGGCATGGTGCCTGACCCGTTTAACCTGCCGTCGGGGTGTGTCTTCCACCCGCGCTGTCCGGACTACATGCCGGGGAAGTGCGACCGGATTACGCCATCGTGGACGCAGGTTGGAACGAACCACTGGGCCAGATGTCTTCTTTATGAGGAGGTGTGACGCATGCCAGAACGCACACAGACCGACAACAACGTCCTGCTGGACGTCAAGGGCCTGAAAAAATACTTTCCCATCCAGGCTGGGCTAATGCGGCGGACGGTGGGTTACGTCAAAGCGGTAGACGACATTAGCCTGTACGTCAAAGAAGGCGAGACGCTGGGGCTGGTAGGAGAGAGTGGCTGTGGCAAAACCACGGCGGGCCGAACCATCCTTCG
>CAZPMV010000409.1:0-2866 GCA_964587335.1 uncultured Anaerolineales bacterium | reverse complement strand
CTGAACGCTTGGCAAGAACACACATCGCCAGAAAGCGCTGTACAGGCTGACAGGCAAGACGCGACAGTTAAGTCCGCCTTTTCAAGGTAGAATGATAGTGGCAACGACCGGTAGATGGTCAGAAGCCGTAGTCTGCGGGATTTCAAGATCCGAAAACTGCAGGTCAGGACTGGCCCAGATGTAGTCGATCTGGCGACGCGGGTTCTCCGCCGGGGAGGTGTGAACCTGTGGCCTCCCCATCTCGGCGGCGACGTTCACCAGCCCACTCCCCGACAGGATCTGCATGGCGTTGGAATCAGGTGTGGCGTTCATATCCCCCACGATAACGGTGGCGGCGGTGCCGCCCCAGGCGCGGGTCAATTCGGCGGCCTGCAACTCCCGGATTTCACGGTTTTTGCCCCGATGGGCAAAATGAGTATCAATCAGGGTCAGATTTCCACGACCGACGTCGATTTGGGCCACGATGACGCCGCGACGCAAGAGCAGGCTATCCGGCGGCAGGGGAAAGGTCTCTGTGCTTAGGATCGGATAGCGGCTGAGGATGGCGTTGCCCCATTGGGCATCGCTGGTGGGACCGCTGACGTACGGCATGTCCAGCCGCTGGGATAGCCAGGCCAGCATGTCCACGCCCCCCCAGATGAGCCAGCCGCGCGAGATCTCTTGCAGACCGACCACATCCGCTCCGCTTGCCTCGATGACTTCCGCCACGGCTTCCATGTCCAGGCGGCCGGTGGTATTGAAGCCGTTGTGTACGTTGTAATCCATCACTCGGATGGCGCCGTTTGCCGGGTCTGGCTCCACGGCCTGCGGGGTGTGCCAGGTGAGCGCCAGGGCGAGCGGCGCCGCAAGGAGCAGCAACCCGGCAGCGGCAGGCCGGTAGTCAGCAGGCTCTCTTTCCTGACTGGACGGGCCACGGCTGGCTATAACGGCCCCGATCCCCAGCAGAAGCGCAGACACTGGGAGTAACGCTTGAGCGCGAAAACCCAGCGCGATGTCATACGCCACGTAATAGAGAAAGGTGATCAGCACAAACAGCATCTGCCCCCCGCCGTTGGTCACCGTAGTGCGCAGCAGCCCGGCCTGGGTCACGTTGCGGCCCAATCCGGCAAAGAGCATCATCGCCAGCGTCAGGCTCAAGACCTGCCCCGCAACCAGGAGCAGCGCGGCCAACACGCCGTGGGGTTCGGGGAAGAGCAGCGAGCCCATCAGCAGCAAACCGCTGACGACGGCCAGACCATCTGTTCTCTGACCAGGGCGCGTTGCCCAGGCCGCGACGGCCAGGCCCAACGCGTTGCCCAGCACCACAAGCGCCCCGGCGGCAGGCGTCTCCCAACCGGTCAAGGCAGATAGGCGAGCAATGTTCTGGTAGACCAGGAGTTGCAGGAACAGCCACGGACCGAGGGCGAGCAAGGCTAGACTGCGTCCCCAAGTGGCGTCGCTGACGGCTTGCGGAACGATTTCGGCACCGCTGGCGCGCAGCGCGACGAACAAACCGATCGCCAGCAGGGCCACAATGGCTACCGGGATGATGCCCGGCTGCCAGGAGAGATCGAGGGTACGCCCCATGACCTGGATGGCGGTATCGGTGGCCACACCGAGCAAAAAGGCGAATCCCAATCGCCTGGTGCCAGCGCTCTTTGTTCTGGCTACTCCCAACGCATTGGGGATGAACAGGAGAAACAGCGCCACTCCGGTGGCCGAGAGAACCAGATCCAGGGCGGGGGAGGAGGAGATCTGCTCGGCCAGTCGAGCCAGCCCCACACCGCCGGCTGTTATCCAGATGGCCCGCCGCGCTCCAGCCGTCCGCCACAATAGGCCAGCCAGGAAACTGGTGGCGAATACCCCCAGCGCAATGGGGGCCAGGCTGAGCGCTTCTAGACCCTGCGCGTCGCGCAGATAACCTACCAGGCCGGAGAACAGCATGCGGAGAAGTTGCAGACCAAAGAGCACGGTCAGGCTGGTTGCTGCCCAGCCGCGGACCTGTTGGCGGAAACCGTCAGATGCGTTTGATTTCATGTCTCGTTACCTTTCAATGCTAGCGTGGCAAGAGGCAGTACCCCCTGCCTTCACGCGGGCATCTCCAGCAAGTTCACCCGCTGACTTCACGCCGAGTCCAGCTACGGCCCAAACGTCTTCTCAAAGAAGTCGGCAATGAGCGAGGGGTCTTCCCACCTTTCCACCACCTTCTGAAACGCCTTGGCCCGTCTGCGCGCTACATCGTCTGCCAGAAGCGCGTCAATGGCCTCAGCGAGCTTCTGCGGTGTGAAGCGGTTCTTGCGGATACGGATGGCGAACCCTTTTCGCACCAGGCAGTCAATGTTCGCTTCTTGCTCCGGCTGCATGGCGATGCCAACGATGGGCGTCCCCGCCAAGCAGGCCGTCATGACGGTGCCGATGCCGCCGTGGATGACCGAGATATCGGCCAAGGGGTTGACCTTATGGGCTGGCAGCCAGCCGGTGACCAGCACGTTGTCCGGGATGTGCACCTGTTCTACCTTCTCCAGATGGGCACGCACTGGGGCGATGATCCGGTAGGGCTTGCCAGCGAAGCCCTCCACGATGCGGGCGATCACCTCCGGCTGGCCCGAACTGCCCATGGCGAAGTAGACGATGGGCTGGTCTTTGGGCATGCGCAGGACAGCCTCAGGCACGGGTGGTTCGAGCCGCCCAATGAGCGGGCCGATGTAGTGATAGGTCGGCGGCAGCTCCAGCTCGCAGAACTCGGCCGGCTCGGCCACCAGATTGTAGTCCCCCTCCCAGATGCGATCCATGGTGCGGAAGGGCGCCAACCCATAGCGGCGGGCTACCTGGTCGAAGGGACGGATGATCAGCCCGGCCAAGGTGAAGGCCTTCATCGTCAGCCAGG
>CAZPMV010000408.1:0-2877 GCA_964587335.1 uncultured Anaerolineales bacterium | reverse complement strand
AGTACGACTCTGCTGAAGAAAGTCAAAAGCTATCAGCCGCTGAAGCGGATGAAGCCGACAAAGCCGATGAAGCGGATGAAGCGGATGAAGCCGATGGAAATAGAAAGGAATCGGCTCAATCGGCTCAATCCGCTGACGATTTGGTGAGATCTCTGGCTACAGATACTCGTAGCGGCGCGGCTGGCCGCAGGCGGGGCAGTCGGGCTGAGGCGGGCCAACGTCGAGCACGTCGAAGGTGGTCTCCCAGAGGTCAATGTGCACCAACCGCTGCTGCACCGGTTCCGTGCCCGCCAGCAGCTTCAGCGCCGTAGCCGCGGAGATGGAAGCGATGGCCGCTACTGCAGGGCCGATGATGCCTTCGGTGTATATGCTGGGCACGGCGTCAGCAGGAGGTTCCGGGCCCAGGACGCAGCGCAGACAAGCGGTCTGCCCGGGGATGATGGGCATGGACATGCCGTAGGAGGCGATGACCCCCGTGTAGACCCAGGGGATGCCCAACTCGATACATGCCTCGTTCAGCAGGTAGCGGGTGGCGAAATTGTCGCTGGCATCGAGCACCAGGTCGGCGTTGCGGATCAGATCGAGCACATTGCCAGAGTGCAGCTCGACCACCAGCGGTTCGATCTCGATGTCCGAATTGATCTGCCGCAGCCGACGAGTGGCAGCCAGGGCCTTGGCAGCGCCTTCGGCGACATCTTGCTCATCGTAGAGGATCTGCCGCGGGAGGTTGTTCAGCTCGACGACGTCTCGATCCACGATGCGAAGGTGGCCTACACCGGCGCGGCCCACGTGGTTGGCCAACGTGCTGCCCGTCGCCCCGCAGCCGATGAGCACCACGGACGAAGCGAACAGCTTGCGCTGCCCTGCCTCGCCCAGTCCACGGAACATGACCTGCCGGACGTAGCGTGCCAGATCGGCTTCCAATACCTGATCTCCAGTCTCTGCTTTCATTGTTCCACTCTCACTCTCACTACAGGAATACCACATGTCAACCAAAGAGTTAGAAGAACGCACACTAACCCTTGACGACTATGAAGCGATCATGGCCCTCTGGCGACGAGCGGGACTGACCAGCATCCGCCCGCAAGGGCGAGACAGCCGTGAAGCCTTCGCCCGCCAGTTCGCCAGCGGTGTGCAGCACATCGTCGGCCTGGAGCACGACGGGAGTCTGGTGGCCGTCATCGTGGTCACGCACGACGGGCGCAAGGGCTGGCTGAACCGGCTGGTGGTCGATCCTACCCACCGCAGCCGGGGGCTGGCCCGCCGCCTCGTCACCGCTGCCGAGCAATGGTTGGCCTCCCAGGGTATCGCCGTCTGGGCCGTGTTGATCGAGGGAGGAAACGATCCGTCGCTGCAGTTGTTCCAAAGCGAAGGCTACGTGCCTGGTCCGCACATCCTTTACCTCAGCAAACGCCCCTATGCCGAAGCCTGAATGGTCAGCGGAACAGCGGAACAAGCGGAATGACCCTCTACGTTTCTGGTCTTTCCGAGCTTTCCGCTTCTTCCGCTGACGTCTTGGAGCCACTGCTAGTGGGCAGGCGGCGCAGCAGTCGCTCTTCGACCCAAGTCTCTACCCGCGGGCCGTAGAGCATGCCCAGGATGCCGACCAGCGCTAGTGCGACCACCAACGTGCCCAGCAGGTACGGGGGCCCGGATATGGTCCCTGAACCTACGGCGGCGTAGAGGATCACCGACGGCCCACGCACGATAAACGTGATTCCCAGCACCTTCCAGATGGGAACCTTCGTCAGGCCAGCTATCAGGTAGGGGATATCGCCGAAGAGCGGCAGCATGAGCACGCACCAGACCAGCGGCGAATCGGTGTGGGCCACCCGTTCCCAGCGAGCTAATCTCTCTGCCCCGACGACGCGAGCAATCAGCGGCCGGCCGTAGAGCCGTCCCAGGCTCATGGACAGCGTCCCGCCCAGGACCATGCCCAGTGCGCCGTAAATGGCCCCAGGCCAGAGTCCGAAGAGATAGCCGGCCACCGCCTGCACCAACTGACCGGGCACGGGAGCTACGACGATCTGGGCCGCGTTGAGAACGATGAGCGCCAGTGGCCCCCACGGTCCCAGGCCGCGCAGCCAGGCGCGCAGCCGCGGTAAGTCTCCTAGTAAAGCCATCAATGGCCGCCAGTAGACGATGATTGGCACTGCCAGCGCCACCATGATCGGAGCCAGCAGCCATCGTTTGTCAACTGTTTTCATCCTGGGCACAGTATACACAGCTATGGTGCTCTTTACAAATCGCCCAACCTGAGGTATAATCTGCACTGCTCACTTCCAGCGTGCAGTCAGCCGATGGAGCCGATGAGGCCGATGCAGCCGATGGAACCGATGAAGCCGTCTGGGCTTTGACGATCTTTGGAGTCTGGAGTTCAACATTCCCTATGACTGTTCTGTATCCGTTTACCGCCATCGTTGGTCAGGAGCGCATGAAGCGCGCCCTGATCCTCAACGCCATCAACCGTCGCATCGGTGGCGTGCTCATCCGCGGCGAGCGGGGCACGGCCAAGTCCACCGCCGCCCGAGCGCTGGCCGCGCTGCTCCCCGAGATCGAAGTGGTGGCCGATTGCCCCTTCAACTGTGCCCCTGACGGGATTGAAGCGATGTGCGACAACTGTCAGGAGCGGCGGGAGCAAGGCGAAGTCCTGCCCCTGGCGCGCCGTCGCACCCGCTTCGTGGACCTTCCCGTTAGCGCCACTGAGGATCGCGTCGTGGGCACGCTGGACATCGAGTTGGCCATCCAGAAGGGAGAGCGTCACTTCGAGCCGGGCGTCCTTGCCGCCGCCAACCGCGGGCTGCTGTACGTGGACGAGGTCAACCTGCTCGATGACCACGTCGTGGACCTGCTGCTCGATTCGGCGGCCATGGGGGT
>CAZPMV010000407.1:0-2895 GCA_964587335.1 uncultured Anaerolineales bacterium | reverse complement strand
TGCTGCCTATGTAGTTCTGCAGCATGGAGACGATCAGGATAAGAACGAACAACAAGAAAGACATGGCCGATGCATAGCCGAAGGTGGGCGTGCCAAAGGCGTTGTTGTAGATCAGGATGGAAGCGGTAGTTGTGGTGCGCAGTGGCCCGCCGATTTGCGTGGCCGACGCGGCAGCCATCATGAAGACGTGGTTGAACGCTTTGAACGAGCCGATTATGGCGATCAGAGACAGGAAAAAAGTCGTGGGAGAGAGAAGTGGAATGGTAATGTAGCGGAAGAGCTGCCAGCGCCCGGCGCCATCAATCTTTGCCGCTTCGTACAACTCGTAGGGTATCGCGCCCAGGCCAGCCAGGAAAATGGTGGCGTCGTAACCCACCCAGAACCAGATGACGAAGAACATGACCGTGACCAGCGCCACGCTGGGGCCGCCGAAGGGGACGTTGATGCCCAACATCTCGCCCAGCACGGTGAAGATGCCGCGTGGCTCCTTCATCCAACGCAGTACAGGCAGCCCTATGGCGTCCAGTGCCTTGTTGATGGGCCCGAACGTGGGGTTGAACATCTTGGCGAACACTGCACCCGAGGCCACGGTGGAGGTCACATAGGGCAAGAAGTAGACCATGCGCAGCCCTTCCTTGCCTCGGATCTTCTGGAAGAGCAGGTAGGCGATCACCAGAGCCAGTAAGAGCTGGATGGGCACCGTGCCCACCACGTACCACAGGGTCACCTTCAACGAGTTCCAGAATCTGTCCGTGGTCAAGGCGCGAGTGTAGTTGGCGAACCCCACATAGTCGCCTTTGATGATGAACCACTTGTGCAGGCTGATGTAGAAGGCATAGAAAACAGGAAAAAAATGAAAGAGGAGCAGGATGATGGTGGCCGGCAAGATGAACAGATAGCCCTGCAGGGCTTCTCGCACGCGTCGCCCCTTGTGACCAGAGAACAATCCCATACGGATCTGGATATCCCCCTGTAGCGTATCTGATAGACTAGCCATCAGCGTCCCCTTCTGTGAACGATGTGAGCCGGCTTTCCCCAGCTCCCAGGCCAAGATGCCGAGTTGTGGGAACTCGCCCATGGAGAACCTGCGCAGAACATTATACCAGAAATCCCTGAAAGCGTCAAAGAAGCCGAAGAAGCAGTGCGGGATGGCAAGACCATCGAGCGGGCTCTTCTGTAGTATACTTCCTCCGTGGCCACAGCCCATGACTGGCGTCATACGCTGCGGCAGGATGGAACGCCAGCCGGTCTAGCCTTTGGCGTGCACTGCGGCATACACCTCGGCTGTCGCCTGAGCTGTCTGCTGCCAGGAGAAACGGGCGGCCTGCGCCAGCGCCTCGCCTCGCAACCTCTCCCGCAACGCCACATCGTGCCAGATCTGTTCCATCGCTGCGGCCAACTCGGCCTCATCATCAGGAGAGACCAGCAATCCAGCCTGTCCCACGATCTCTGGCAACGAAGAAACGTCGGACGTGATGACCGGTACGCCACAGGCCAGCGCCTCCAACACGGGCAATCCGAACCCCTCGTAGTGGGAGGGAAAGACGAGGGTCACGGCAGCGGCGTAAAGCGCTGGCTTGTCAGCTTCGTCCACCCAGCCAGTGAAATGCACGCAGGACTCGATCCCCAGCTCGCGGGCGATGCGGCGGGGGTCAGGGGTGAAATCGCCATCCCTTTGCGGCAGACGGCCGGCGATGACCAACGCTGGGCAGCACTCTTGTTCGAGGCGATTTCCTGATCGCTGCCCCGCGCCTGGTGGTTGCTGGTCAGGAGCCCAGCAGGGGACCGATGCTGTCGAGGGTATCCCTTCAAGCACTTTGGCGAAGGCAGCCAGCAGTCCGGCAACGTTCTTGCGCACGTCAAAGCCCCCCAAGTAGAGGAGAAAGCGCTCGGGCAGGCTGTACTTGCGCCGCACCGCCTCCACCTGCGCCGGATTGACGCTCCGCATGGACGCGGGAGCCGCCTCATAGGTGACCCACACCCGCTCGGCGGGCAGACCGAGGTGGGTGCTGATGTCCCGCTGTGAGGCATGGGAAACGGTGATCACGCCAGCGGCGCGGCGGGCAGCGGCGGCAACGAGACGGGTGTACAGCCGCACCAGGAGGGTGCCTCGATACGGTGGCAGCAGCAGGGGGATCACATCGTGAATGGTGACCACGGTGGGCACCGTTGGCCGCAGCGGAGAACCCCAGTGGGGGACGTGTGCCAGGTCGGCCTCCAGTCGCCGGCAGGCGCGAGGGAAGGTGACTTGCTCGAACCACACCTTGCTCAGGTTCTCGCTCACCCGATCAAAGGGAGTGGCGAGCGGCAGCACACGGCAGCCGTGCAGTCTCCCGGGGGACGCGTGCCCACACCAGAGCGTCAGCAGGTATTCATGCTCCGGTGTAACCTCGGGCAGGTGCGCCAGCAGGTGGCTCAGGTACTGCCCGCTCCCCGTGGCGGTCTGTCCCCAGAACCAGCCGTTCAGGATGATGCGCATGGGTACTCCGTCGTCGAAGAGCGAACGCGGGGCGGTTGGCCAACCGCTCCCCGCGCGGCATGCTCGGCTAGTGTCAATGTCCAGTCTCTCAACTCGCTGGCAATTCAATCAGAGACATGGGACGTAATCCCTTTCATGGGATTCAGTGATAGGAACTCTTCGCGGGCCTGCTCTGCAGGCAGTAGACGAGAATGCCAGACAATAATAGTCCGAAACCGGCCAGAGCCAGCCAGCCTACACTCGCCAGTTGCCCTCCGGTGTCCGGAAGTGTCGGTAGGCGGGGCAGCCATTCCACGACCGTTTCCGCCTCGGTGTCCAGGACGAAAGCCAGGTGTGCTTCGGGGCGGCAGCGGGACATAGTATTGCCTGAGCCGTAGATCGTGCCGCCGTCAGGCGCCGGCGTCCATTTGCCCATA
>CAZPMV010000406.1:0-2902 GCA_964587335.1 uncultured Anaerolineales bacterium | reverse complement strand
GGTTTTCAGCAGCCTCCTAGACAGCTTCCTGTCTGTAGCCGTGTAGATCATACCAGAGGAGACGATTTCGGAAGGCCGATACACACTGCCTGAAGGCTCGATTCCCACTTTGGACACGCTCAAGTCAGGCTTTGGCTGGAGCGATGAAGAAACAGGGATCGCAAGCCTGACCTGCTTGGCCGGCCCAACGTAGATGTTGTTCAGGAAAGCCATGACATGGATTTCGGGGCTGATGTCATGCCGACAAGAAGCTTCTCGCAAGACAACATCATGACACTTGATGACGGTACTCTCGTGTTCGCTTTGGCCAGTGTGGGACGGAAGATTAAAGTTCCCTGACTTCCGCGCGGTCTCCACGCAGTACTGAGCAAGGAGGCAATGATATGGCTGTCCATTGCAGAGTGATCACCACGGCAATCATCGTTCTGACTCTGGCCGCCGGCTGCGTGGGGTCTGCTACTACACCTACGCTTATTCCGCCGACGGATACGCCGTTACCGCCAACCGACACGCTGGTTCCGCCAACGGCGACGCCGGTTCCACTGACGGATACACCAGTGCCCCCCACGGCGACGCCGACGCCAACGGACACACCTGTACCACCAACGGCAACTCCAACACCGACCGCTACCCCTATCCCGCCGACGCCCACTCCCGCGGCAGCCACCCACACCGTGTGCGCGACCGGCTGCGATTTCACCTCCATCCAGGCCGCCATTGACGACGCCGACACTCCTGCTGGCGCCGTCATCAAGGTAACCGATCCCATCCACACTGAAGCGGGAATTATCGTCAACAAAGACGTCACCATCCGGGGGCTGGGCTCGGACAAGACTATGGTTCAGGCGCACAACGTGACAAGTGCAGCCCCTGAACGCGTATTCCTCGTCGAGGAAGACGCTGTAGCTGTCTTCGAGCAGATGACGATTCGGCACGGGAGCCCAAGCGTTCAGGCAGAGGGCGGCGGTGGCGTCATGAACTTGGGCGCGCTGACGCTCAAGCGCTGCGTTGTCAGCAACAACACCGCCAACGACGGTGCTGGCATCTACAACAGAGGAGCGCTGACGCTCGTCGGCACGACCGTCCGCGACAATCTGGCTGACGGAATCGCCCCGCCCGGCTACGAATGCGGCAGCGGTGGCGGCATCAAGAGCACACAGGGCACGCTGACACTTGTCAACAGCACCATCAACGGCAACCAAGCTGGGAGTAAGGGCCGAGGCGATGGCGGTGGTGTCTTCGTCGCCTGCGCCTGCACGGCAGAGTTCATCAACAGCACCATCAGCAGCAACCGGGCAGCAGAAAACGGCGGGGGCATCGCTGTGAGGGGCACGCTCCACGTGACCAACAGCACGATCAGCTCGAACAGTTGCTCGGAAGTGGGTTGCGGAGTGTATGTGCGTAGCAGCTTGTCCTACACCAACACGATCATCGCCGACAACTTCGGTGGCGAGAACTGTGCTCTCGGCGGCCCCGGCGACTACAGGGGTAAAGGCGTCGTGGACACGAGCAGCAACAACCTGGTTGAGGGCGGTGGTTGTGACGCGGATTACTCTGATGATCCTCTGCTGGGCCCGCTGGCCGGCAACGGCGGCGACACCCTGACCCATGCTCTGCTACCCGGCAGCCCGGCGATTGATGCGGTCCCCGCGGTCAGTTGTACCCTCTCTACCGACCAGCGCGGCGCGGCGCGGCCGGTTGTGCAGACATCCTCCGATACACCCTGCGACATCGGCGCCTTTGAGCTGCAGACCGATACCCCCATTCCCCCGACGGAGACTCCAGCCCCGACCGTTACACCGGTACCGCCCACTCGCGCACCAGCCACCCACACCGTGTGTGCGGAAGGCTGCGATTTCGCCACCATCCAGGCTGCCATTGACAACGCCGACACCCCTGCCGGCGCCGTCATCGAGGTGCAGGACCCCATCCACACGGAGGCGGGCATCGTCGTCAACAAGGACGTCACCATCCGCGGGCTAGGCAGCGAAGAGACCATCGTGCAGGCTCACGAGGCGCTCAGCCAGGCTCCCGAGCGCGTGTTTCTGGTGGAAAAAGACGCTACCGTTGTCCTGGAGATGATGACCATTCGGCACGGCAAGCCCAGCACCGCCAGCGACCATGGTGGTGGCATTCTTAACCAGGGCGTGCTGACGGTCGAGGATTGTCTTGTCACCCGCAACTCGGCCATCGGGGGTGGCGGCATCTCCAGCGACGGCGCGCTGACCGTCACCGCCAGCACCATCAGCAACAATGTAGCCAGAGGAGATGGCCCACGCGGCGAGGAATGTGGCGGAGGGGGTGGCGTCAAGGCCAGGAAAGGGACGCTGTTGATCCTGAACAGCACCATCACCGGCAATCAGGCAGGCACTCGATCGGAGGGCTTGGGTGGCGGTGTGCGCACTGGCTGCGGGTGTACGGCGGAGATCATCAACAGCACCATCAGCGGCAACAAGGCCATCCGCTACGGCGGAGGAGTCGCCGCCTCTGGCGTTGTGAAGATCACCAACTGTACCCTCGCCAGCAATATCGTCCGCAGTGGGGGCGGTGCGCTGTGGGTCCGAGGCAAGGTGAGCATAACGAACACCGTCATCGCCAACAACAGCAGCGCCGGAGGGGAGTGCGTTATTGGTGGCGAGGGCGGCCACGTGGGGAAGGGATCCATTGAGGCCAGCAGAAACAACCTGATCGAGGACGGTAGCTGCAACGCCGATATATCCGGTAGTCCCTTGCTGGGTTCCCTGGCCGACAATGGCGGTCCTACGTTGACGCATGCTCTGCTTCCGGGCAGCCCGGCGATTGACGCCATCCCTCTTGCCGAGTGCACGCTGCCGACCGACCAGCGCGGCGCGGCGCGACCGGTTGTGCAAACATCCTCCGACACACCCTGCGACATCGGTGC
>CAZPMV010000405.1:0-2903 GCA_964587335.1 uncultured Anaerolineales bacterium | reverse complement strand
GGGTGGGGGTGGGCGTGGGGGTGGGGGTGGGCGTGGGGGTGGGGGTGCGGGTGGGCGTGGGGGTGGGCGTGCGGGTGGGCGTGCGGGTGGGTGTGCGGGTCGGCGTGGGTGTGTGAGTTGGCGTAGCGGTGGCAGTGTGCGTCGGCGTGGGCGTATCCGTGGGCGTTTGCTGGTCCCAGAACTTGTTGCCCGTCAGCGTCTTGCCCTCCAACGGATGGGTGTACTGAATCCAGTTGTCGTTGATTCTCGTGCCGCCGACCGAGGTGGCGCCAGAAGAGACATACCCCAGCGGGTCATTCTCCCATATATTGTAGTACTCGCACACGCCGGAGAGCAGCAACCCGTACCACCCTGTCCGGTCGGTCACCGTGCCGCCTATCCGTTGTCCAAGCTGGGGGAGGTTGTTGGAGCAGTACAGTTCCACAGAGACACCGCTCAGCGGATGGCTCTCGTCGCCCACATTCCCCTTGTAGACCCGTCCGGAGAAGGCCTGCAGATGCACCAGGTCGGCGTAGATGTCCAGACCCATGGTCTCGGCGTCCCGGCCATCCTCCCAGGCCACCAGGTAGCCCATGTCGTCGTCTGAAGCTACGACCGGATGGGCTTCCCAACTTCCCAGCGCCGAAACCTGAACCATGTCGCCCAGCAGCGTCCCATTGCTGGCCACCCGGCGGCGATAGACGTCGTGGTCATAGGGGCTGTGCTCGTATTCCCATACGACCAGGTACTCGTTGGCCGCCGGCTTGTAGGCCACATCGGGGGTCTCATGGTGATTGCCCTCCCAGGAGATGCCGAAGTTGGCTCCGGCCAGCGCCCCGTTGCTGCTGACCCGCTGGCCGTAAATGTCCCGATCATTGCCCCAGCCCCAACGGTGGTCTTCCCACACCACCAGGAACTGGCTTGCGGCGCTGTTGTAGGCCAGGCGAGGTTTCACCAGGTCCTGCGCCCAGGAGGCAATGGCGATCTTGCCCCCTGCCAGCGCGCCACTGCCGCTGACCCGCTGCCCGCGGATGTTGTAGGCGCCGGTGCTGGGTTGCTTCTCCTGCCAGACCACCAGATACTGGTTACCGCTGCCACCGCTGGCCACCGCCGGGGCCGCCTCGTCCAGCGAGCCGCTGGCCACAACGATGATGCCGCCCACGCGCTGTCCACTGGCACTCACGCGCCGGGCATAGATGTCACGGTGGCCAAACTCGCCGCTAACGGCCTGATGCTCCCACACAACCAGGTATTCGTTGGTGGCGGGATTGTAGGCTACCGCTGGGCCGCTCTCGTAGATCGATGTGTTGACGATGACGATCTCGTTGCCGGCCATGGTGCCATCCTGCCCCACCCGCCGGGCATAGATGTCGTAATCCGACGCCCCATGCTCGTACTCCAAGACGACCAGGTACTCGCCGTTGGACCCGTTGTAGGCCAGGTCGGGCGCCAGCCGGCGCTTGCTGCCATCCCAGGCGATACCGAACATGCCGCTCACCATGGCGCCATCGGAGGCCCGCACGCGCCGGCCGTGGATGTCCGAGTCCTCACCCCAGCCCCAGTGATGATCCTCCCACACGACCATGTACTCGGCGACCTGGCTGCCGTAGTCCACCGCCGGCTCAAGCTGATTGTACTCCCAGTTGCTGACAGGCAGCCCCGGCACGGGGGAGAGCGTGACCTGCAGAGAATAGGATAACCCATTGCTGCAGGCACCGTCGAAGCCATAGACGTGGATGTACCAGAATCCCGTCTGGTCGGCTGTGTACAGGATGTGCTCCGAGGCTGTGCCGGAAGCATTCGAGGTCCTGACGTGGGTTTGCTGAGGATTGTGCAGCCGCAGGTCGTAGTCGGCAGGCAGATCGTAGAGATCGACCTGAATCTGCTGACCAGCGGAGACGTAGAACCTGTAGTAGTCGCGGTCGTCTACGGGATAGCCGCTCTGCGTGCAGCAGATGTAGGATATGATCTCCTGGACAGGCTTGATCTCCCAAGCCTCCGCGAAGCTGTCGTTGGGCTCGTACTCGTCGGGGCAGGGCACCAGCGGGGCGGTGACCTGGGACGCTGCCGGTGCGGTCGCTCCATGCGAATCCATCGGAGTCCCTGAAGAGAAAGGGGGAGAAGCCAACCCACTGGAGGCTGCCTGCAGGACAGCCGGAGGGATCAGCGCCGCCGTGCCGGTCAGGATGAGCAACCCCAGCAGGGTGAGCAGCGCCACTCTGGGCAGGAACCTGCAGACAGCCCAACGAGCGCCTGCTCCTCCCCTGGCGGATGGACACTTCCTTCGCTTCAGGCGAAATGGGTCGCTGAGTTTCAAAGCGGGCCACCAGGGGCAGATCACAGTACACTTCATGGCTTGCTTCCTTTCGACGCTTCGTTCGGATACACAGGGAGGCTGAATCTCCGATAAACGGGACGTCTGTTGATCTGGTGCAAGGCGAGCATGGAGAGAACCGATGCTGCGCCGACCACCCCAGGCCAGCGCTGGCGCGACCCAGCCTGGCTTGAGCTGATGTTGCCTTCTTGTGGCTACAGTGCAGTGGTCGTGTGTCGGATGGTGGGCGCCTCAACGGATCGTCCGAAGACACGACAGGGGCAGCAAGGACGAGTGTGTGGGGTGGGGGAGATTGGCGATGGTTCTCGTCCTCACGATATTATACCTGAGAATCGTGCCACTGTCAAAAGTCAGCGCGTCGCCTCCACTCCGCCTCTGCAGCCCAGTTCTCACAGGCGATCTGCCACGTTGCTTGCCCTTTCCTCATCATCATGGTACAATTCTTCATCTCAGCTTCGCTCGCCATCTGCAATTCCGGTGGTAGTGCTGGCGTGGTGGCTGCTGAGGACACAGGGAAGTGGCATCGTCTACCCGTTTGTGCTCGCACGTGCCACTGCCAGAAAGGCATGAGTGAAAATGAACCTTACCG
>CAZPMV010000404.1:0-2906 GCA_964587335.1 uncultured Anaerolineales bacterium | reverse complement strand
TCGCTGGTGGCCTCAGCGGTGGATCTTCAGAGTTGTTCTACCAGCCCCTTTCCGCGACAAAGTAATGGTCTGCCCTGTCCAAGAGCCCACTAGCGTAACGGTTGTGCAACCAGAGCCAGAATCGTCCAAAACAGCCGTTTTTGGGCACTTTTTCGGCTCGCTAACCCTATTCTGGGGTCTGTGCGTTACTCATTGAACAGCAGTCGCATGTGACACATGTCACGGCAGGCAATCAAGTTCACTCTCTTCGTCGCTGAGATATGACTCTCTATGCAACATTTAGGGATTTCTCGCCCTGACTGTCTTATAGTCACATAGAGCGATATGTCGGTTGCTTGCCTCCCCTATACCAAGGGGGGCGCCTTGACCTAACTGCACCCTGATGTGCTACCAAGACAGTCAGGGGGTTTCTCGTTAGCCTACCACAATATGTGGTGGACGCTCAAAAGTGACGATTTCTCGGAGTTATGGTCAATTGGCCCGCCAGTTGCACAATAGTTACACCAACGCAACTCTAGCGTTGCTGGAGCATAGTGACGTCGGAAGATCGGAGCCACCGATCCAATCTGCGCGATGTTGTGAGTTCAAGAGTTCTGGGAGGCAAACAGATGGCTAGGAGTATTGTACGTATGGTTCCTTCTGCAGGGCGGTGACATTGCCTGGTGGCCTGGAGAACGACAAGACGGAGGCCGACTTCGAGGACGGTGTGCTTACCATCACCTTCCCCAAGTCTGAGGAAATAAAGCCCAAGAGCATCAAGGTAAGGGTGAAGCAATGAGTAGTGAAGATGAAACAGCCGAACGGTCCGTGTTGACCGTTCGGCTGTTTTCGCGCCAAGACTTCATTCTGTCTATTGCCTATTGCAGATGCAGCCTCCTGCCATCGAAAAGCTCAGCGGGGCGCCACCACGGGCACACGCAATCCCTGCCTCAGTGCTTGGACCCTGCGGCGCAAACCGGCGTCGGTTTCCAACAACATGGTGATGCGCTTCAACGAATAGCTCACCGTGCTGTGGTCCCGCCCGCCAAGTAGCCTCCCGATGTGGGAGCGGCTGAGCGCTGCTTCCTCGTGCAGCAGGAGTATGGCCGCCTGCCGGGGCAGCATAATGTGCTTACCACGGTCCCGACCTTTCAAGCTCTCTACCGTAACATCGAAATGTGTTGCCACGAGGGACAGAATGGCTTCGGTACCCATGGCGGGCTGCGGAGGGATCCAGTCACGCAGCGCCGCCTCGGCCAGAGCCACCGTCAGCGGCTCGCCCATCACCTTCGCCTGAGCCAGTACCTTGTTCAGCGCTCCTTCCAGTCTGCGTACGCTGCCCGGCAGCCGTTGGGCGATCGACTCGAGCACATCGTCGGGCACGGCACTCCATCCCTTGTCTTCCACCTTCACCTGCAAGATAGCAATGCGGGTCTCCAGGCCGGGCGGTTCAAGATCCACACAGAGCCCGCTCTTGAAACGGGAGCTCAGCCGCTTCTCCAGAGCCGCAATGTGATCGGGCATACTGTCGGCGGAGAGCACGATTTGCTTGCCGGCCATGTGAAGGGCATTGAACGTGTGAAAGAGCTCCTCTTGCGTGCTGTTCTTGCCGGCGATGAATTGAACGTCATCAAGCAACAGCACGTCAATGGTGCGGTATTTATCCCGAAACGCCTCGGGGGAGCCATTCTTGAGAGACTCGACGAAATCGTTGGTGAACCCTTCCGCGGGCACGTACAAGACGCCATAGCCCCGCCGCCGCGCTTCGTGCCCGATGCTGTGCAGCAGATGTGTCTTGCCCAGTCCCACACCAGCGTAGATGAAGAAGGGATTGTATGCCTGACCAGGCCGTTCGGCCACAGTCTGAGCGGCTACGTGGGCCAGCCTGTTGCTGTTGCCAACAACGAAGGTCTCGAAAGTATACCGAGCGTTAAGCATCTGGTGCCCGTTGCCAGCCACGTAGTCAACTTCGGCAGCCGCGGGGGAGACAGTCTCCAAGAGCGGCGCAGGCCTGCTCAGGTCATCTCGCACCCTCTTGGGCTGAACCACGAAACGCACCTCAACGGCATGTCCCTTCAGCCAACACAAAGTACGCTTGATAAGAGGATGCAGCCTGCTGTTCAACCAATCCGCGGCAAAGGAACTGGAGACGCCAATGATGAATTCGCCGTCTTCATAGGCCAGGAAATGGGCACCTCTGAGCCAGGTATCGTACGTCGCGCGGGCCAACTGGAGTTCCAGGTCCGCTTTGGCGTTCTGCCAGATTTCTTTCGGTGTTGCTTGGTTTGGCGTAGAGGCTGACGACATATCGCTTCCGAAAGACGCTTGACTTGCTCGCACAGTCCGATATACGGCGCGTTTTCACCCGCGGCACAGCATGGACAGAGCCACCTGTGCGGGCCCGCCGCAGCAGAGATTTCTGATCAAACCCCAAACGGTGTTGTCTCGACCAAAGAAGGTAAGACGAGGAATGGGGCGGTGCACTGTCAGCTTGAAGATATGCAACTCACTCGGTGGATCAGAAGCAGCATATCATACGATCCACCATCACTGCGACCGATGTGGCCGTAGACAGAGCACCGGAAGAATTGACCTGACACTTTGCCCAGGCCAATGCCCCGCACGCCGGATCTCATGGTCTGAAATCATTATACTCAAGAACCACGGATCAGCAACAATGCAGCGAGGCGCAAAGTGCCCGTTTCTTGAGGTTCTTATGTCATAGGAACGACCATGAGCAGGCGTGTGACATGGCACAAACACTAGCTATTGTAGCTCGTTTGGCCGCAAACACTAGATAGCCGCTTCGGCTGCCCACGGGCCACCAATGGGAGCAGCACCAAAGCCCAGAAAAAGAGCTCGAAACTCTAAGGGTAACTACTCAGGCTGTAAGCGTTCGTCAAGATATTCATAAGACCTTCACGAGA
>CAZPMV010000403.1:0-2911 GCA_964587335.1 uncultured Anaerolineales bacterium | reverse complement strand
AATCGGTACCATGCCTGTCTGGTGGATCAGATGCCCCACCGGCGGATGGTAGTTGGCCACGTAGGTCAACGTTTCGTCTGCCATCTCAAGCTTCCTCGACGTATTCTGGCCTGAGATGATACTTCGTTTGCACTGTTGGCAAGAATCAGCCCGCCCCCGATTGGGAGGGTGCGGAACGTGAGACTATAGCACCGGTGTGGCTATCATACAAGGTCTTGGAGACCTTTGGGGCCTGGATGGCTGCTCAGCGGGCTAGCGGGCGTAGCGCTTGACGTATATCTCCCAACTGTCGTGGGTGTCGTCCTCCCAGGCGATGTATGGCGTCCCGTTTGGTCCGATGGCCAGCGAGGGATCCACCGATAGTCCAGCACTGCCGGAGATGCCGCTGCCGGAGGCGGAACCGGCGCCCACGGTCTCCCAGGAGGAGCCGTTCCAGGACCGGATGTAGATCTCAGCATTCCAACTGCCGTGGTCCTCCCAGGACACGTAGGGTGTGCCATCAGAGTCAAGAGCCAGTGAAGGCAGCCAAGAAGCGACCGCGTTGTCGCTGACGCCTCCCTCGGAGGCGGAGCCTGCGCCCACTTCCTGCCAGAAGGAGCCGTCCCAGCGCAGGACGTAGATCTCGTTTTCTCCACTGCTGCGGTCCTGCCAGGCGATGTAGACGCTGCCATCGGGGGCAGCGGCCAGAGTGGGAAAGCGCGAAGCTCCAATGTTGTGGGAGATGCCGCCCCAAGAGGCGGATTCGGGCCCCGCTTCTTCCCAGGAGGAGCCGTTCCAGCGGCGGACGTAGATCTCCTGGTCCCCATCGCTGTTGTCCTCCCAGGCGACAAATGCGCTGCCATCGGGTCCTATGGCCAGCGACGGATCGTATGACTCGCCGTTGCTGTTGGAGATGCCGGCACCTGAGGCGGACCCGGAGCCCACGGTCTCCCATGAGGAGCCGCTCCAGCGGCGTATGTAGATCTCAGCATTCCATCTGCTGTGGTCCTCCCAGGCGACCCATGGCATCCCATCAGGGGCGATGGCCAGCGATGGAACCCAGGAACCATTGGCCGTGTTGGAGATGCCGCCGCCAGAGGCGGAGTCGGAGCCCACGGTCTGCCAGGAGGAACCGTCCCAGCGCAGGACATAGATCTCCCCAGCGCCGTAGGTGATGTCCTCCCAGGCGAGGTAAACGCTGCCATCGGGGGCGATGGCCAGTGAGGGGTTGAATGACCCGCCAGCATTGTCGGAGACACCGCCGCCGGAAGCGGAGCCGGAGCCCACGGTCTCCCAGGAGGAGCCGTTCCAGCGGCGGAGGTAGATCTCCCAATCCCCGCCGCTGCAGTCAAGCCAGGCGACGTATGGCGTCCCATCAGGAGCGATGGCCAGCGAGGGATCCAAGGAATCTCTATCGTTGTTGGAGATACCGCTGTCGGAGGCGGATCCAGGGCCGACTTCCTGCCAGTAGGGCGTGGTGTCGGGCGTGGGCGTGGGCGTCGTCGTCGGCGAGGGAGTGGCTGTCGGTGTGTGCGTCGGAGTCCGCGTCGGCGTCGACGTTGGAGTCCAGGTGGGCGTGGGGGTCGGTGTGGCGGTGTGCGTCGGTGTGCTAGTAGGTGTCCGGGTCGGAGTCCAGGTGGGCGTGGGGGTCAGTGTGCTGGTAGGTGTCAGGGTCGGAGTCCAGGTGGGCGTGGGGGTTGGCGTCGGCGCTTGGTAGCCCACCCGCAGGTGGTAGGGTTGGGTGCTGCTGTGGCCCACGGCGGGATGAACCAATATGGCCCAGCGACCGCCGGACTGCGGCGTGAAGGTGATGTGTTCGTCGGCGGTGGAGCCATTCTTGGAGAAGGCCACATGTTTGCCGGCCGGGTCCTGGAGAGCGAGGTCGAAGTTGGCGCCAGCAGGGATATCGGTCAGGTCGATGGTGATGGTATGCAGGGTAGCCAGGTTGAAGTAGAACCAGTCCTGCCCGTCGCCCTGGCAGATGTAGGAGAGGAGCCATTCGCCGGATTGAAGCGGACCCCAGGCATGATGGGGGTCGGCGTTGGGCTCGTGCAGGGCGCAGGGGTCGATGTGGACGAAGAGCAGGGGCAGGTACAGTCCGGCTCCGGCAGCATGGGGCGTGCCGTCTTCAGGCGCTGCCGCGGCCGGAATGGCGCTGGCCGAGGCGAGGTTGGAGACGACAAGGACTATCAGGGAAATCAGTAGCAGCGATAAGACTCGACGGTGTGCCATTCATGCTCCTCCGACAGACAGGTAAGACCATCCCGATCACCGGAAGAAGGATCGGGCAGCCCGCTGTAGGGTGCAGCAGGGGCTGGGACCGGTGATTTAACGTGGCGCATTGTAGCAGATGTGGGAGCGGATGTCAACGCGCGGAGCGAGCCGGGTGCGCTTCAGTTTGGGGCGATCAAGTGTGACCCTGGCTGCCTCTCCGTCTGTCGCCCTGGTCCGGAGGGGCGTCATGTCTTTGCTCCTTCAGTTCTTGCCTCGCATACCAGGCTAGAAGTCGGGCAGGTATAGCGCCCTCAGCCTGCCGTCCATCCGCTCCAGTTGCTCCTCGTGACTGGCGATGGCCAGGCCACGCAGCCGCGGCAGCTCCCCGATCCGGGCCAGTTGCTCAACGTCGGTGTCGGTGTCTTGGTAGGCGTCGCTGTGGGCTCCAGAACCCGAATGTGCGTTGCCAACACACTGCCGCCCTGCTCATACCCCCGTACCTCTGCCCATCGGCCGATCTCCGCCTCTCCCACAATCTCTGCCTCGCTCACGATCACGGTGGTGTTTCCCACCTGCCAGCGGTCCCCATCGATGCTCCGGATGATGTCCCTGAATTCCACTTGCTGTCGGCACTCTACGACGACACTGACAATGACCACCGAACCGTCGGGGTACTCGTCCAGCGCGACACGGGCCAGGCAACCGACCTCGGGAGTAT
>CAZPMV010000402.1:0-2924 GCA_964587335.1 uncultured Anaerolineales bacterium | reverse complement strand
TTTCTTGCCGCCCATTGTGAACCTCCTTTGCTTGTGCTTGCTCTCGGTTCACAATTATGGCACAGATCCACTCAATTGTCAATGGACATTAGGACATTTTGCCGCATCGCTTGTTGGTGTTTTGAAACTAAAGTGAGAACCCGATGCTTCTGTGCGATAGGCATCC
Source organism: uncultured Anaerolineales bacterium (assembly GCA_964587335.1). GTDB lineage: Bacteria > Chloroflexota > Anaerolineae > UBA3071 > UBA3071 > UBA3071. The sequence goes on along the minus strand of CAZPMV010000402.1, from coordinate 2,758 downwards.
CTCCTTTCAATACGCGAACTCCCTCGGTGAGTCCCAGGACGCGTTTCCACAACTGAAGCGCAACTTAGGGTTTCCAAGGTTCCAAGAATTCACTCGGAGGTTGATATTGAGGCAGTCTCCATTCTGTGGTGAATAGTATATCCGCACCTTGTACAGAGGTCAAATGGCCGCTTGAATCAGAGCACAAACTCGTAATACTGGCCCTGGCAGGGCAGCCCGTGACAGAAAAGCATTGTCCGTCGCGCGGGCAAAAAGATGCTCGTCGAGTTAGTAGCAGAATCCTTGGCCGCCACCGCGTGGCGGCAGATGGGAGTATCGTGGCTGGCCATCAATCGTTGGGCAAAGGACACGTCAATCTGGCCCAAAGCGGCGCTCAGTTCGTTTGCCGCTTTTTCGTAGCGATGGAACGAGTTACCCTTCATCTTGGGGCGAATAGGTATCCACAAAGCAGGTCCGCAGTTCGGGGCTGACAAAGTGGTTGGTGTTCACCAGGGTGCCATCGTGGGTCTCAAACAACCCGTAGTTGCGGTGGCCGATCTCAAAGACGGCCAGATGTCCCTGGGCATCGGCCAGGATGAGGTTGTTCCGCCCCTGGCGAGGCACCGAGCGCAGGTAATCCACCGCCGAAGACACGCTGTCGTGCGCTTCCAGAATGTGCATCATCAGCGAGTAGTCAGGCAGGCCAGGGCCGAGATCGGTGGAGCAGACGTGGGTATCGGCGACGGCCAGCCCTGCCTGGTTGATCCCGGCACAGAAAACGCCTGGGCTGCCGGCGCTGCCACTACAGACGTAGCGATAACCGGCCTCGGGCGTGGCGTGGATCACGATTTGTAGAGGCAACCGCTCCAGGCGATTATCTCGGTTCTTGACCAGGATGGGCTGTCCACTGGCAGTGGCCAACGCTGTGGCGGCCCAGGTGGTACAGCCCTCGGCACCCGGAGATTTGCGGGTCACCAAATAGTCGAGCAGGTAGGTCACCAGATCGTAACGCAGCAGCGTGTCGAACTCGAACTCCAGTGCTTCGGCCTGCCCCCGGATCATGGCCAGCAGCGGGGCGTCAATGTCTTGAAGCAACTCGCAAGTCTCTTGCAGCAGCGACTCAAAGCGCACATCAGTACCATACTGCTTGACCTGGGTAAGACATGCTTCAATGGCCTCGGCTATCAGCGGGCGCAACCTCCTGACCTGGTGGCCGTGTTGCCGCCCCATGGTGTAATGATCTCCTTGCAGATTGAGGGTGATGTACCTGGGCATGACTTGCTCCAGAGAGAACCGAAGGTGGTTGGAGTATTGGGACATGGAATCAGTGCAAGTGGCAGGCTACGCGGTGGTCTACGCCCACGACGGAGAAGGTCGGTTCCTGGGTCAATGAGATAATCCTTCTAAGGTTACCATAACTTCGCAGTGCATGCAAATCGCGTTTTGTCTCTTGGGCAAATGGAACATTCTTTGCGCAGGAGAAACTCCCGCGCTGCAAGATCATCCTCCAGCCCAGAACAGGCAGCGGATGAGGCCTTCAGATCAAGGGACTTGAGCATCGCGCACGTAGATGGGGTTGCTGAAGATCCAGCCGCGCCAGCGGCCCCAACTCCAGCGGTAGACTTCCAAACGGTAGACGCCGGGGGCATCGGCGGTGTAGCGCAGGTGGCGTCCCCATGCTTGGGCAACCGGCTGGCCATCTCGCAGCAGTCGCAGCTTGGCCTGTCGGGGGACGGACGCTTGCAACTCCACCGGCTGGCCGGCGTGAAACGTGTCTCCCATGATAACAGTTTGACCTCCGCTGCGTCCGTGGAAGCGGAAGCCCGCTGTGGAGCCGAGCAGGTCGTATCCCACCCAGCCGTGTCCGGCCCGCAGCGCCTCGTAGACCAACTGTCGGTCGTGGGTCAAGTCGCGGTCGAACGGTGACGGGGTCAGGATGTGGGTGTTCACCGTGCGGAAGGTGAAGGTATAGGGGAACACGTGGCGCGTGATAGGGCCAATGCGGTAACTCCCCCTGTGGTTGTCCGAGCCGCCAATGGCCACGATGGGCCGCTGGGCGCTGAGCCGATCCCAAAGGGTGAGCACTTCCGGCCAAGGGCCACGGACAAAAAGCTGAGGCAGGAGGCTGAGCAGCAAGCCTACTGGCTTGCTGCTGATGTAGGCCTTGCACTCGGACATGAAATTCCAGAGTTCGATGCCGTTGTAGCCCTGCACGTCCCAGTCCACCCAGGGGAAGTCCTTGGGGAAGTAGCGGCTGTGGCGCTCGATGGGGTGGGCCAGGAAGCTCAGGCCGCCCTGAGCAGCCACGGCATCAATGAGCGCTTGAGGTTCTTTCGCATAATGGAAAACCTCCCGCTCTATCCCCGCCACCAGCAGGTGGTTCACCTCCGGCTCTCGCTCCTTGTCGTTCACCTCCTCGCCTACCAGCAGAAGCACGGAACCGCGCCAGCCGTCCGGTTCGGATACCAGAGCGTTGTGATCGGTGGGGATGATGAAGTCCAGGCCGGCCTCCTGAGCGGCGCGGACCACCTCTTCGAAGCTGCCGCTGCCATCAGAGTAGGTGGTGTGGAAGTGAATGTGGCCGGAGTATTCGCGCCACGGCGTGTCAGTTGGCTTCATCTGTTGCATCGGTTTCATCTGCTCCATTGGTTTCATTTGTTCCATTGGCTTCATCCGTTCCATCGGCTTCGTCCGTTCCATCGGTTCCATCGGCTTCATCGGCTCCATCGGCTGACTGCCTTTGGGCCACGGGAGGTTGGGGTATGCCATGCTTGGGGTC
>CAZPMV010000401.1:1514-2958 GCA_964587335.1 uncultured Anaerolineales bacterium | reverse complement strand
TAGCGCGTGTTGATCAGTTCTGAGAAGTCCATCATGTGCCTCCTTGGTTTGGTTCCGGCTTGGCCGGGTTAGGTTTCTGCAGTCCATTATGCATCCAATTATACATGCAAATGGAAGGCAGCGTCAACAGTGTGTTTGGGTTTCTAGACCAGATGCCCGCAGTTCCTAGGCACGCTGCACCTGAGCACCTGATTGCATCTGATGAAGCAACACCCCCAGATCAGCCAGGCTGCCGCGATGGGTTGGCTCGGGGGTAGCAGGGTCCAGCGCCGTGGCCGGGCTGGGGACGAGGAAGGTGGCACAGCCCAGGCGGGCCGCGACCATGTCCCAATCCTCATCGCCGACCACGAGGCAGGCCTCGGCTGGCTGAGCGATGATCTCCAGTATCTGCTCGAAATACAGCAAGTTGGGCTTGCAGGCGCGGCTGTTTTCGTACGTGGTCACCCGCCGATAGGGGAAGTCCGCCACACCGGCCCACTCCAGCCGCTGCTCGACGGCGGTGGCCGGAAACAGGGGGTTGGTGGCGATGACCACGTCACAGCCCAGGTCAAAGGCTGCCTGCACGACGAGGCGGGCCGCGGGCTTGCGGCGGGTGTACTGCCGCAGCGCGGGGAAATCCTTGGCGTAGAAGTCCATGAAGATAGGCTCCCACTCCTGACGGGAATGCCCGGCCAGAGGGAAGAAGGCCGCGGCGAAGACTTCCTCGTTGGTAGCGCGCCCATCGTTGGCCATCATGGCATTGCTGGCCCGCAGGAGGTGGGAGATGAACTCCTCGGGCGGCAGGATGTGAGCTACCCGGGCGGACAACCGCTGGAAGTAGTGGGGTAGAAACGTGTCCATGTGGTTCCCCAGCAGTGTGCCGTCCAGGTCGAAGAGAATGGCTTTGATGGTCTGGTACATCTGTTGACTTCGCTCCTTTGGGTCCTTCGAAATCAGACGCGATTGCACACTCGGACAAAGATTCGATCCGTGCGCAGATTATGCCACAGAGAGCTGGCATCTGTCAACTCGTCATCAAGCAGGATCAAGCTTGGCGCATATCCACGCTGTGACAGGCCAAAGGCATCTCGCTTCATGTCATGGAACACTGGCTTCACGGATTATGACACTTTGGCAGCCTATGGTACAATCTCTGCAGTTCCTGCACCACGGAGGGTGAACTCATGGATTGGACAACTACCGCCTTGCAGTTGCTCTTACCTCTCGGCATTCTCGCCGCCTGGTTCGTGCTGATGCGCTTCATCTTGCCCCGTCTGGGCATCTCCACTTGAATGAGCAAAGGGTGCGATGTGGCGTCGCCACGTCGAGAGCTCGAAGGTGAAACCGCACATCTGGGTGAAGCTGGGCCAAATCCCCCCGACTGAGAGAACCATTGCAGAACGCTCAGCGGTTGAAACTCCGCACAGCGTTGTGCGTAGTGTCTTCATAGAGATAAGACAGAGAT
>CAZPMV010000401.1:0-1414 GCA_964587335.1 uncultured Anaerolineales bacterium | reverse complement strand
AGAGATAAGACAGAGATGAGATAGCGCCGAATCGTCGCGCTATCATCGGCAATCATGACAGAAGCAGGAAAGGAGAAACAGACATGAGCGAGCATCGTTCACAGCGCTACAGAGGCCCCAGCCTCTTCTGGCCGCTGGTGCTGATCGGCGTTGGCGTCATCTTCTTGCTGGTCAACTTCGGCTACCTGCAAGCAGAGAACGTCTGGGCCGTTCTGTGGCGCTTCTGGCCCGTGCTGCTGATACTGGTCGGCATTGACATCCTGTTCGGCAGCCGCTCAACGCTGGGGGCCGTAATCAGCGCGCTGCTGGGCATCACCGTCATCGCCGGAATCATCGCTCTCATCTGGTTCGCACCGCATATCGACGCGCTGAGCGAGCTGCGAACGAGTATGGAACTGCACTCTGAGCGGGTCTCACAACCGCTGGGCGGGACTACGCAGGCGCGGGTCGTTCTGGACGTAGGGGGCGCGGACTTCACGCTGGACGAGTTGGAGGAGTCCGCTAGCTTGATCGAAGCAGACGTCAGCCACTACGGCGAGTTGGTCTTCGATGTGAGCAAGCGAGGCGACCGAGCAGACGTCAAGCTGGACGTCCGGAGGGTCAACCCCTTCTTCTGGGTGTCCGGCGAGCGCGAGCGATGGGACGTGGGACTCAGCCGCGACGTCCTGTACGAGATCAAGCTCGATTCCGGCTCCGGCACGTACGACGTAGACCTGAGCGGCCTGCAAGTGGCGGACTTCGACTTCGACCAGGGCTCAGGGGAGACCTCGCTGACACTGCCCGTCTCGGGGAAGGTGGAATGCACGATAAACCTGGGCTCCGGCAAGCTGGACATCACGCTGTCTGAAGGCATGGCCGCCCGGGTTGATCTGGACAAGGGGAGCGGAGACTTCCGTCCTGGGCCGCGTTTCGAGCTGGTGCGGGGCAAGGAACGAGGTGACGGCGTCTGGGAGACAGACGGCTACAGCACGGCGGCAGACCGCATCTCCATCAACATTGACATGGGATCGGGGGACATCACCATCCGCTAGTGTAGTGGACAGGCCTCCGCGTCTCCAGACTCGGAGGGTCGTGCTGTGTCACCTGCGCATCCGTCGCACTTGACGCGGCAATCGGTATTGGATACTGGATATTGAGTATTCAGGAGGCATGAAAGATGACCGAACAACCATCTCCGGAAAGAGAAGAGTGGGGGAGCGAGAAGGGCGAGAAGGAAGAAGAGAAGACACACGAGAAGGAGGAAAAGCCTCGCGACATGGCCGAGAAGTGGCGGCAAGACCCGCTGAGCGCCATGGTCTGGGCGGCTATCCTCATCGTCGGGGGCTTGGTGCTGATCCTGGACAACCTCAATGTTCCCATCTTCAGAGGGAACGGCTGGGACATAGCCCTCATGTGTGCGGGCCTGATCGTCGGC
>CAZPMV010000400.1:0-2961 GCA_964587335.1 uncultured Anaerolineales bacterium | reverse complement strand
GGCGCCAGCAACGCCTGGACGAGGTCGTCACGCCGGGCAGGCTCAAACAGCTCTTCGCGGATCCGCTGGTGCGCTTCGTCCACCAGGCCCGGTCCCAGGATCTTGGCGAGCGTGGCGTAGTCCTCATAGCAATACTCCTGAAGTAGCGGCACGATGTCATCTTGCACGATTCGGGCGAACTGGCGGAACTCAGCCACTGGCCGTTCCCTGTCCAGCAGATAGGCGTGACCGATCTGCAGATTCCGTGCGTCGCGACCGATATACTCCAACAGCCGCTCGTTGAGGGCCTCCAGCCATCTCCCCAGAGGGATGCCGCTCACCACTGTCTCCTTCAGAACGGTATAGTCCGGCATCAGTTCTACGAAGCCGAAGCGCCGGCGCAGGGCGGTGTCCAGTAGTGCAATGGATCGATCTGCCGTGTTCATTGTTCCTATCACATAGACATTCGCCGGCACCTTGAAGGACTGCCCGGACAGCGGCAGCCGAATCGTCTCTCTTCGCTTGTCCATCTCTAGAACCGTCAGTAGCTCACCGAAGATGCGCGGGATATCGCCTCGGTTGATCTCGTCAATGATCAGGTAGAAGGATCTGTCAGGATCGCTGCTAGCGGCGTCGCACAGACGCTTGACGATGCCATCTCGCCGCTCAAAGACCAGTCTACCATCGCGAACCAGCGGCCGATACCCCTCGATGAAGTCCTCATATCCGTAGGCAGGGTGAAACGTGCACATCTGCACCAGGGCCAGGCGACCCGCGTCATCACCCCAGACCTGTTGCTGCTGCTCCGTTGACAGCTGATCGAACGGCTGCCGAAAGGCCGCGCGGGCAGCGAGTTCTTGCGCTGTGCGCAAAGCCCAGTAGGTCTTGCCGGTGCCTGGAGGACCATATAGGATAACCTGTCCCTTGCGTGTCAGTATGGATTGGATTCGACCCTGAATGCCACTGAGCGGCACCGGTTCGGGAGGTTTGCTCAGACCCGGCTCCGGCGGCAGAATGACTGGGGGCGCCTGCAACAGGAGCCGCTCGATCTCCACCAGGTTCTGGTCGTCTTTCCGGATCGGGTGAACCGTCGTTTGCAGTCCTTCGGTGACCGGCAGCTCCCATTCCCCCAACCACAGCCACTCCACCGGCCGGCGATGTGGCATATCCGAGCCTGGTTGGTGGGTGTAACTTCCGGTCACACGCCCGATGCCTAGCACACGTTTGCCTTGGCTGGGGAGCACCAGATCGCCGTCGGCAATTACCGTGACGAAGTTGAAGAGTTGCTGCGTCTGACGCCCGATCTGCTGCGGAGTATTCGGATGCTGGCTCCCTAGCGCTGCACGGATGCGCTCCTTCGACGCCCTGTTGTGGACGATGTCTGATAAATCACTCAGATCTGCCCAGCCGACGGCCACGCAGCTATTGCTGCGCATCATCGCCCAGCGGCTATCCTGCCCTCCCAAGGTAGTCCCAACGCGCCAGTAGCGATAGGGACTGCCGTTGCGCCTATTGAGCACGGTGGTCAGGTGGTTGAGCGGGAAGCCCAGTTCGCGGGCTGCGGCCACGTAGCGCCCCGCGCGAAAGAAGCGTCCCTTCCCCTGTGGTGGCTCCTGCAGTAGCTTGATCAGATGGAAGCGCTGGTGGTGTTCGACGTGGTAGTCATCGAGCCTGTCGGGGTAGAGCATGTGAAAGTACTTGTGACCCCATGCCGTGTCCACAAGGTTCGGCGCGACCTCCGCCATACGCTCCTGCAGTGAGCGGTAGGCTTCGTCGTCAGCGTTGGCCGGCAGACCGGACAAGACCTGCGCTCCGAGCACGAGCTGGTCACGGTGCCGGCGGGCGATCTCGATGGCCTCGTCGACAGATTGCTCCTGTTGGTTCTGGGGGGCGCCCGTCATCCATGCCCCGGTCTCCTTGCGACGGTAGATGCCGAACTTGAGCGCGCTGCCACCGGCGATGCTCCCGAAGATGCCAGGGAGCTCGTCATCGTTCTTGAACTCCAGCCAGTAGACCAGGCTATCGCGGTTCCCGAGATCGTGGAGCGTTTCCAGAAGGGCTTCGCCGTCGAGGGTTTGCAGTAGATCGGGCCCGAACCGGGAGCGGAATGTCGCGTAGTACCGGCCAAGCTGCTCACCGGAACGTAGCTCGCCGGCACTGGACAGTTGGGCGTGGAGAGCCCTAAGGTCTTCGTACAGTGTTTCGTGCAGTTTCATCCGCTTTGCTCCTCTAGCAACACCAATCAGTGGAGGATGGATCTCTCGAGTGCGGTGCCACTCCATGAACCAGCTGGGCAGCGGCTCCGCAACCCAGCGAGCTACTGTGGCCGGTACCTATGCGGCAGAGCAGACGTAGATCGACCGATCCGCCAGAAGCTTCGCGACGGGCGCCACCTGCCGCGTTATTGCTCATCCATGCTCGCTCAGTGGGGTCAGTTCTCCCGTGTGCGGCAAGACGCCCCTGCTACTCAGTGGCCGCGGTGCCATTTGCAGCTACGCCTGACCCAGGCTGCAACGCCAAGCCAGTGCCCCGGCAGTGCGTCTCTCACACGGACTGTGGTGGTCACTCCTTGGCTGCGTGCGCCACGCGGGGATCCGCCGGCGGCGGATCGAGCCGCGTCTGGTACGGCTCGCCGCTGTCCATGGCCCGCTGCATGGCGTCGTAGATCTCCAGGATGACCCGCTTGGTGCGGTACTCGCCGTGGGCGGCTTCGTCCTTGCGCTTAACGATGGGGAAGGTTCCCATGATATAGTACACGTCGTCCCGCTTGATGCCGTAGAGGTGGAAGTAGGCTGCGTCCAGCTCTACAGCGCATGCGCCCATCTGCTGCAAGGATGGCGTGCCACAAGACTAGTTCCTCAAATCATCCAGGAACTCCGATACCGGATCGACGCCTGTCACCAGTAGATGATCCCGCGCACGCGTACAGGCGACGTACAGCAAATGCCGTTCCGTGTTGTAGACTTCTTCAAGATCCGAATC
>CAZPMV010000399.1:0-2965 GCA_964587335.1 uncultured Anaerolineales bacterium | reverse complement strand
GAGCGCCTAATCGAGAGGCCTTTTCTTACCGGCCTTGGTTACGTGTCGTCTTGGTGATTGCTAGGTACATCGGCAAACCGGCGGCTACCAAGACCGAGGCCATTGGACAAACAGGGAAAAACAGACGACTCTGGAAATGACACCTCTGAAAAAACCTGGAATCGTCAGCGGATTGGGCTGATTCTGTTTCGTTGTCATCCGCTTCATCTGCTCAATCCGCTGATGGGTTTTGACCTTCTTCAGTAGAGTCAGAGATGATTTCAATAAAGCCACATCATTTCGTGGACATTGTTACTTCATTCGGTGCTGGACGAAGGGCATTTCAACCCCATCCATACGGCCACGCTGTTCACACCATTGCACAGCGTATCTTGGACAATCATGATGTCGTTTTGGAGATGGAATTGGGGGCGGACGATATTTGTAGACCATGCACGCACAATGTCGACGGTTCCTGCGATGATACAATAGACACGTCTTTCAGGCCTACGGCGCCATCGTCAAAAAAGGATTGGAACCTTTTGATTGACAGGCGTTGGTGTGACAGGTTGGGGATCGAGCAGGGCGACCGGTTCAGTGCACGTGAATTGTGTGGGCTAATTCGAGACAAGATGGACGATATTGCTGATATCTACTGTGAGATCCCTGCAGATATGACGGAGCAAAGAAGAGGCAATCTGACTAGAGGACTTAGATACTATCTGGGAGCGAAAGAAGCTCACGTCCAATAGCAGGATGGAGTTGAACTGCAACCCCCTGCGGTCGGCCTGGTCAGCTCACCCTTGACGTGAAGCAACCCTCACCGAACAGCTATCTTCCCCATCTGACAGGCAGCACGCCGCGCCAGTGGCTGCTTCGCACGCCTGGGCCACGTCCACGAGCACGGCCACGCCCACAGCGGTCAGCGCCTGCGCCAAATGTCCCAGAGGCAGCCCCATGATGCTGGCATAGCAGCCCTCGAAACGCGACACCGGCGCGAAGCACCGATACTGAATGGCATAGGCCCCCGCTTTGTCCAACGGATCACCACTGGCGACGTAGGCGGCGATCTCGTCGTCGCTGTAGCCCCGCATCCAGACGCAGCTTTCACTGACCTCAGTGGCCTCTTCACCTGTAGCCGCATCCAGCGCCGTTACACCACTGTAGACCAGGTGCGGTCGGCCTCGCAAGGCACGCAGCATGCCTACCGCATCCTCGGCATCGGCCGGCTTGCCCAACACTACACCATTGAGCACGACGACCGTGTCGGCGCCAACGATGATCGCGTCGGGGTATCGGCAAGCCACGGCCGCGGCCTTGGCGCGGCTCAGTCGCTGCACCAGCTCCACCGGCGGTTCGCCGGGAATCTGGCGCTCGTCCACCTCAGCCGCGGCGACGGAGAAGGGCAGCGACAGCGCAGCCAGCAACTCCCGTCGCCGCGGGGAAGCAGAGGCCAGAACCAGTGAAACACTCACAGCATGTCGCTCGTTGACAGACAACTCAGTGGATGATACGATCTCTCTGGAGAGCATGGGGGCTCGTAGTGAGCGCTTCAGCGCCCCTCGCGGCACGGTAGAGGTTCGTAGTAGGCGCTTCAGCGCCCCTCGCGGGGCGACAAAGCGGCCAAAGCCGCCACTACGAACCTGGACTCGTCGCTTCTGACAAGAAAGGCATGAGGGCAAAAGCCGCACGTGGAGCAGCCTTTCCAGGCTGCTTGGCAGGCTCGAAAGCCTGCCCCACGTGTCACTTCTGCCGCAGTGCCAAAAGAGGTAAAGACCCGCAGGCTCACCAGTTCAACCCTGCGAGAGCCTGCTCCTATTGCAGCAGTTGCTGCAACTTCAGCAGGTCGGGCAGCGGAGCCTGCACCTGTATCTTGCCGCTCATGAATGCCGACACGGGATTGATCTGCCCCGCCACGAGGCCCAACAAAGTGTCACTCTCCGTCGTGACCCGAATGTCTGGCGATTCTGCGCTCGCCTCCTCCAGCGAAGTCACCTGCCCGTCCTCGACCTCCATCACGAAGGAGGTGTCCAGATCAGTGCAGTCGAACTGCAGAGACTTGGTAAACGAACCAAGCCGCTTCTGCATGTCAGGACCGTCGAGGCGGTCCTTCATCGCTTCCAGAACCCCCAGAACTTCTTCTTGTGTAGCCATCATGTCCTCCTTTCAGAAGTGAACTAGGAGACAAGGAAACAAGGAAACAAGGAAACAAATAGAATTGGCAGCATCCTCTGAACTGGAACTTGGAACTTCCAACCCTCGAACCTGAAACCTTCAAACCTGCAACAGTCTCAAGGCACTCCCCTGCTCCCTCGCTCCTCTGCACCCCTGCTCCTCTGCGCCCTTGCGCCCTTGCTCATTGACCGTACAGCCGCCGGTAGACGGCGTACTGTTGCAGCACGCCCCGCACATATCGCTGAGGCTGGGAATTGGTGATCGTCTCCAGGAAGAGATCATCGTCGGCACCAGCCGCAGCACGCCAGAAACGAGCATTGCCCGGCCCAGCATTGTAGCTCACCAGCGCCGTCGCCAGGTTGTCTCCGGCATCCTCCAGGGCGAAGGCCAGATAGTAGACACCGAACTTGACATTGATGTACGGGCGGTAAACGTGCGCCGGCTGGTAGTCGGGCCAACCGAAACGTTGAGCCACCCATTCACCGGTGGAAGGGATAACCTGCATCAGCCCCTGCGCGGCGGCGTGCGACCGCGCCCCCGGCTCGAAGAGGCTCTCCTGGCGGATGATAGCATAGATCAGCAGGGAATCCAAGCCTTGCACCTCGGCCTCCGCTTCCACCAGGTCGGCGAAGGTAGTGGGATAGGCCAGTTCCTGCAGAAAGGGGGGCGCTGCAGAGCGCTGTGGCACCGGCGAGAGGTCGAGCAGGCGCACAGCACACAAAATGGAGAGCCCGTTGGCTCCGAGATCGCGGAAGCGCAGTGACAGTGCGTACATCGCCTGCGGATCGTCGAGCCAACGGTCCTTCACGTC
>CAZPMV010000398.1:0-2967 GCA_964587335.1 uncultured Anaerolineales bacterium | reverse complement strand
TACTTCCTATCTCTGGTTCGCCAACTGCGGCCTGACTGACCTTGGGCCAGTATTTGCGCCAGCGAGCCAGACTCGGTGCACTGTACCGCATTAGTACCACCAAGTAACGCAGCGGAGCCTCTTGACTCAAATGGAGTTTGCCCAATTCCGCTATTGCACCGCTAGCCGTTCCCACACTCCAACCTTCATTGTCAAGTTTGAACTCCACCACGGCTTGAAAGGGTATAATTCTCGTATCTCGCAGGGCTTTGATGTTTCGATTGGTGACTGTGGCCGCAGAATGCGCCACAACAAAATCAGGATTCAGAACCACAGTGTCATAGTGACCACGACTCGCCGGTGGTTTCAGTCGAGCAGTAGGGTTCTTGCCGGAGAAGCGGAAGAATGTAGGATATTCCCGATGGATTAGACTTACCTCAAATCCATCACTGGTTTGCACTCGACGATTGGTGATAGGATCTCCCTCAAGTATCTGGTGAAAGCGAGCTACAGCATCAGCCTCGGTGAAGAACACGTACGGGGCTTGTAGAAACTCTTTCACCAATTTGTGGATAGCGTTCTCAAAGGCTCTCTGAATTGTCATCACATCCTCCGCAAATTGACGTTTCTACTTCCGAGCGACGTTAGTAAGGCGCGGCATATGGCACAATCTACTGTTATGTGGACATTTGTCCCCCTAGCACCCGCTTTGGGATACTATACGGCCGCTGTTCCATTTTATCACTGCTTGGCATCTAGGTAACATTGGTGCCCCAGTCCCTGAACGCAAAACGCCGCCTCCTGTTTGCCCAGGAAGTGGCGCTGATGTACAATCTCCCTACCGTCTCCTGGGCCCAAGGAGTTGGCACAAGGATTGCTAAGCCAATACTCGGCAATCCTCTTTGATGCCTCGCCATCATTCTACCCCATTTCCGCTGATCTGTCAACAGCGTTTGGTAGCGCAGCGAGCGTCTCGCCTAACGGCTGAGTTCAGCGGCGGCGTACCCCCCATCAACCAAGCGGCACGTATGCACCAAAAGCGCCGTCAAGACCGCAAGGCCGCCGATTTAGCGCCGTCCGCTGCAACGATTGTTAGGTGCAGATTGCGCATCATTTAACTCCGACGGCCTTGAAGAAGGTGTAGCAGAATGTGCCGTCTTCACTCTCTGCGACTCTGTGCAGATCGCGTATTCCCTTGTCCCAAGAAGGCTCGTTCGTAAACCCAATCTGCAGCGACTGTGCTTCTACCCCCTCGACCATTGGTATGATTGTTTTCTTCACGAAACTGTCCATCAGCCCAGGCTTACTCTGGTCAATGTAAACCATTCTTGGCGAAACACGAATATCACGAAAGCCAGCCTGCTTCAGCAAAGGGAACACCTGCCGACCGATGAGCGAGTTGCCCCCGAGGCGTGCCTGAACCTTAATCAAGCAGTTCCAAGCATGCAATGCCTTATCGCTCTCTGGATGGAAGTAACAGGAGCCATGGTCACCCTCAATCACCGTTATGGAGCCACCCTTCTTCAATACGTCGCGAAGTGCCGATAATGCTCCAACTGGGTCTTGGAGGTGTTCAAGCAGATGGCAAACAAACACATGATCGAAATCCTCTTCCTCAGAAGGCAAAGCAAAGATGTCCGCGTGCCGAAACTGAACGTTTGACAACCCCTTGCTGTCAGCTAACGCTCGAGCCTTCTCAAGGGAATCCAACGAAATATCTACCGATACGAACTGGGCACTGGGACTGTTCCTTGCCAATGTGACCGTCTGAGCCCCAACACCGCATCCAGCTTCTAGCACCCTGCAACTAGCTGGGTATACGGTGTCGTGATGGAGAAGTTCCCTGACTGAATTGGCCTGATCATACAGCCGCTCGGCTTCGCGTTCCGAATAACCGTGTACATAGCTCTTCATTGTTGTCATTCCCTTGGCTTCTTGGAACTGCACCTAACGGCTGTGAGCTAAGCTGCCTTGCGGCTGGCGCAGTGAGGCCAAAGCAGACGATGACCGGCTGCGGCCCGCGCAACAAAACCGCCAGGCACTCCTGCTCCACTGGCGAGTGGTAGCCGCTGATGACCGTCACCCCGCCCGTGCGCCACTGCTGCGCCAGGTCATGCACCTGCAAGATGGTGCTGGGTGGCGCTTTGGTCGAGCAGAACAAGGCCAGCAGTGGCTCATTGTCATTGCGCTTGAACCACAAGTAGTCTATGACTCTACCGAAGAAATTGCCAGACTGGCCACAGAGGGCACGGAGGTCTTAAGGTGTCTCTCAAGAAGCCTATCGTGAGCAGCGACCAAGTATTTGCTCATCCCGCGCCTCCAGGTCCGCCCGCGCCGCTTGCCAAAGCGCGTCCACATCCAACAGTTTGCCCTCGCGGCGCGCCAGGATTTCGGCCGTCAGCTTTGCACTTTCGGCCATCCACGCCTCCCAGTGCGCCAACCGGTCATTCACTTGTTCTCGCTGGAGCCGTTCGTAATCCGCCATACCGACCAGCGCCGCTTTAGGCTTACCGCGTGATGTTAGAATGACCCTCTCACCACCATAGGCGACGCGGTCAACCAACTCGCAGATATCCCGTTTTACCTGCCCGATGGCGACACTCGTTTCTGTCACTTCTTCCTTGCATCCTCTCATAGCAGTAGTTGCACCATGCTGGTAACAAGTATAGTGAAGTCTCCAGAGAATGTCAACTGGGCCGGATAGTCGGTCTTATCTTGGCATAAGTAGGTTGGCTGCGCTATACCACGGCTACGCAAAGGCAAATACCTTCATGCGAACTGTTCTGACGGGTTGCGCCTGGCCGTGTATCAATTGACGTACTCTTTCCGTCGTGGTGCGGCTAAACGTGGCTTCACCACAGTGGGCACACCGCGTAACTGGAATGTTTTCGATCAAGACTCGTTTTCCTTCAATAAGGAAAACCTCGTCGGTGGAGTCCTCGTAGGCTTCTGCGGAGCCGCAGACGTGACAGCGAAGCATTCTCACCT
>CAZPMV010000397.1:0-2967 GCA_964587335.1 uncultured Anaerolineales bacterium | reverse complement strand
GTTCGATGACTGTTCGGGGCGGCACGACTTCCGCTATCTGGACATCTGCACCAAGTATGGCTATGTCCCCTTGGTGGGGCTCTTCCTGGACTACCCCAGGGAGAAGCACCGGCCCATCCTGCGAGGCAAAGTGGAGGCAGGAGAGATCCTGATCAACACCCACGGTGGCCGTGACTACTACGATCGCATCTACTATGACCTGGGCGTAGGTGAGTATCCGGAGGAGCTCATTCGACAGAAGTTTGAGTGGGAAGACAACTTCTACCGCTGGCTGGGCACAGATCACTGCCGCACTGTTCGAGGCCATTGCGGTGAGATAGGGGTTCGAGCACTACCTCATCTCAAGCAGCGGGGGCGCACCGTGCTTTGCACCCCCATCCACGTTGGGGAACACAGGGTAGAGCAGTCCCCTTCGGAGGGGTACTGGCCCTACAATAGTTTGCAGCGCTTCTACGACCGCCTGCCGGACGACAACGATTTCTATATCTTCGGTTCTTTCAACGCCCGCCATCTGGCCGACTTCCTGACCGCTGCCACCATCTGGTTGCGGGAGTCGCCCTTCAACGACATTGAGAAGGCGGCGCAGCACGCGGCTGAGCAGGTTCGCCGCGGGCTGAACGACGGCTTCCATGGCGAGGTGCTGACCCATGAGCAGAAGTTCGCAGCGCTGACCCTGGAGGAGTGGGATCGCATCCTGAGCCGCACGGCGGACAAGCTCTCACGTCACGAGAAGATCTTCTCTCATCATGATGACATTGCCGACTATCTCAGAAGCAGGGATGGGTGCTGGCTGGCCCGTGTGGCGCGGGCCGGCGGCAGGGCATGTTGTCTGCTGTCTGGCCGAGCGGAGCGCCCACTGCGGCTCTCACTGTTCGTCGACGTAGAGGGTCGTGTGGAGCGGCGTTATCTGGACATCCCCGCCTTCGAAGGCCAAATCGAAGTGGAAACGTAGACAACTGAGGAGAGTACAATGGCACTACCACCGTGGACGATCTTGACAGACACAGAGGTCGAGGCAATACACGGCTTTGCCCTGCGGGTGTTGGCCAACGTGGGGATGTCCGTCCCGGACACCGAGGCGCAAGCCATCCTCAGCAAGGGAGGGGCACAGGTAGAGGAGGCCAGCGGCCAGGTGTGCCTTCCGCCGGAGTTGGTACAGGAAGCGTTGCAGATGGCTCCCGGGCAGTTTCATCTGAGTGACCGACGCGGGGGAACGCTGCCTTTGCCCACGGACGGACACTACCATTTCTCCGGTTGCGAAACGCTCCGGGTGCTTGACTATGCAAGCGGCAAGTTCCGTCAACCCAGGCTGGGGGATGCAGTCCGCTTCACGCGGCTGGCCGACGCCCTGCCGCTGATCGCTGGGGTCTCGCCACAGGTCGCCAACGTGCAGGGAGAAGACTCGCCGGAGGACATGGCCTTGCGCGCTTTGCAGGCTATGGTCTGCAATACTAGCAAGCACTGCCTCATCGCGCCACTCAACCGGCGGGTGGGCGAAGTCTGGCTGGAGATGGGAGAAATCCTCGCCGCTGGGCAACCACTGGCCAGTCATCCGGTGATCAGTGTGTGTGTGTCCAGTAACTCGCCGCTGCAATGGGAGGAGGAGACCCTGGGCGTACTGGTGCTCGCCGCTCGCAAGGGAGTGCCGGTTTTTCTCCTGCCGGGTGCGCAATGCGGCATGTCGGCGCCCATCACCTTGGCTGGGGCTCAGGTCCTCAAGACGGCAGAGACGCTGTTCGGTCTGGTGTTGGCGCAGTTGGTCAACCCCGGCGTGCCCGTCGTCTTTGGTGGCATTGGGCTGGGGATTCTTGATATGCGCACGGCGGATATGGCTTCGGCTGGCCCTGAGTGGGCGCTGGGGAATGCGGCAGGCGCTCAAATGGCCCGCTTCTACCAGCTTCCCTCGTATTCCAATGCTGCTCACGCTGACGGGAAGTCGCCAGACGAACAGGTGGGCATGGAGAAGATGGCCTGCATGTTCTCAGCCATTGTTGCCGGGGTGGATGTGAGCATAAACGCCGGCTCGCTGAACAAGACCACCGTCTCCTCCTATGAACAGATGATCATTGACCACGAGATGCTGCGCTATCTGTACCGCTGCCTCGCAGGCATGACGGTTGACGAGGAGACCCTGGCCTACGATGTCATTCAGGCGATTGGTCCCGGCGGGAATTACCTGATGGCTGACCACACGCGCCGGTCCTTGCGCTCGGGCGAGAACTTGTATCTGAAGCTGTTCGACCGGACCAGCGTCAACGCCCCGGTGCCGGACCTGTTGGCACGCGCTCACGAGGAGGTGGAAGCGGTTCTCGCTACCCACGAGCCGGACGTGTCGGAGCAGACCGCACAAGAGATCTTTGCGTACATTGAGGAACAGTTGTCTCAGTAGGTTGCGCCATATGATTTCCAATATTCAACAGCTTGCGATCAAGGAGAGAGATCCAATGCAGCAGACATCACAGATCAAGGTGCAGGCGCATGTTCTGCGAGACTGCACTATTACGCCCGAGAGGTGGGCCCGCCTGGCACGGTGGGGCTTCCTCACTGACTGGCAGGCTGAGCCCGATCTGTATCACGACTGGATCGGCCCCACCTGTCTTCTCCACCATCCTGGTGATGGGTTGATCTACGTCGGATTGACAGCGCTGGACGGGGACATCTTGTATGTCTTCGACCCGAAGACGGGGCAGTGGGAGTCCTGCGGCTATCCGGCCGCGGAGGACATCTACGCGACGAAGCTCCATCAATCCCTTCTGTTAGATGATGATGGGCTCGTCTGGGGAGCGGTGGCCACGCTGTACGACCCCAACCACTGGCCAGATGCACCCGGCGGCCAGATATTCAGCTTCAACCCCAAGACACGGGAGTACAAGTTCTTCGGTGTGGCTCACGAGCATGACTACATCCAAGGGATCGTGATGGACAAGAAGCGAGGCCTGATCTACGGAGATACCTGGCCGGGTCGGG
>CAZPMV010000396.1:0-2990 GCA_964587335.1 uncultured Anaerolineales bacterium | reverse complement strand
CAGCCCGCCTCGGCCCAGGGCTTTGCAGAATCCGCCGCCACTCGATTCCACGCCGTCGCCCGCGGCCCCGCCGATTCTGATGGTCATGTTATTGATGGTCATACTTCACTCCTCGCACACGCTATCCGAGGGGACGAAGAGCCGGCGCCTGGGAGGGCGTATTGCGTGTTCCGTCGCGCAACACGCAGCACATGGCCCGTTTCGCTCATCACGTCAGAGCATCACGATTCTGTCCCCCACTTCGACCGCACCTTACCGCCGCACCTTACCGCGGGTAGCCGAAGCGTGATTCGTAGCGCAGCATTAGGGTATTGAAGTGCTGCCGCTCGGCAGAGGCGAGTCCCTGGAACAGCTTGCGCGCCGCGGCGTTGTCCACTTCTTTGGCGTTCTGCGAGTACAGTTCGAAGCTGCTCATCTCCACGCCGAGGGCAAACAGCAGCGCGTGTTCGTCGCTAGCGTCCTCTGGCAACACATCGAGGGCAAAGACACCCGTGGGGAAGATGGGCGCTTCCACATCAGCGGCTTCCACCTTATCGAGTTCGGGGATCGGTACCCAGGTCTCGCCGGCGGCGATGGCGTCATACTGGCGTCCGATGTAGTTGTAGTGATCTACCTCATCGGCGGCCAACTGGCGGAACAGTTGGGCTGTCTCGGGATCGTCGCTGCGCTCGGCAGCCTCCAGGTAGAACTCCAGCCCGTCTCTTTCGAGCTTCATGCCTTGCTTTAGTACCGTAAGCTCATCCATTGGTTGATTTCCCTCCTTGACATGAAATGGTTGTATGGCTCAGTGCTATCCTTCGAAGAAGGGCAGCTCCTCGGTATCCCACCAGGTCTGGTTGTTCAGCAGGTAATCGCGGGAGTTCTGCAGAAGCACGTAGTGCCCGTTCTCCTCGCGGGCCAGCATCTCGTAGACTGCTTTGGCGGCCTGGTCGGGCTGTTCCTCGGCAGACGTCTTGTACAGATCGTAGGACATCTGCTCGGTTTCCATGGCGAACTCAAGCGCTGCCAAGTCGTTGTCCAGCGAAGGCACGCGAGCCGCGGCGAAGATCGGCATCGGTTCGGGGTATTCCTCGCCGGGCAGGTCCGGGTCGGCGGGATCGAAGTCCAGTTCCTGTTCGAGCGCCTCATCGGGGTCAAGCCAGCCTTTGCCCGAGTCCAGCGCCTCGTACTCAACCAACAGCAAGTGCAGGTGGTTCGTCTCGTCTGCGGCCAGGCCGCGGAAGACCTCTTTGCCCCTCTCGCTGACGGCCCGTTCAGCCACATCAATGTAGAACCTGTAGCCGTTGCGCTCAATCTGCATGGCGCGCCGAAGGACGCCCAGGGGGCTGTTCCAATCCATTGCTTCTGTTGTCTCCAATGATTGGAGCATGTCGGACAGTCGCCGCAGATGCGATTTCTCTTCGTTGACGATGCGCGTCAAGATCGTTCTGTCGCCTTCGGACACCATGTCGCGTAGGTCGTAGAAGAACAGCAAGGTCTCTTTCTCGAAGCCCATGGCCATACGCAGGGCTTCCTTCTCGTCGGTGACCTGCTCGGCCAGGGCCAGCGCCTTGTCCTCTCCCTCGAAGAAGACACTTTGGATGGTGGCTTGCAGGTACATCAGGTACTGATTCCATTCGTCCGGCAGCATCAGAGGCTTGTCCCAGACGGTCTTGGACAGCTTCTGAAAAGCAGCGTAGTGCTGCACCTCTTGGTTGGCCAGATCCTCAAAGAGCGTTTGGATCTGGGCTGATTTGACCTTCTTGGCCACGGCGCGGTAGAACACCTCTCCGCTCTTTTCCAGTTCCAGGGCCATCTCGACGACGTCTGCTGCTGCAAAGATGGGCATGTTTGCCTCCCTCTGTTTGGTTGTGCGCTCCCTATTGTGTTACCGAGAGCTCATACGGAAATCTGGGTTACCCGATTCGGCCTTTCCATCGGGCATTCTCCTTCACATAACATCTCTTCGCCGGACAAGCGAGCCTATGCGAAGCGCTCGAAGCGGTCGCGGTCGACCTTGCAGATGGGACACTTGAGAGGCGGCTGGGGCCGGGCGCACAAGTAGCCGCACACTTTGCAGCGCCAGACGGGGACACCGCTGCGGGTGAAGCCCACCAGTTCCTCTTCATGCTCTTCAGTTGATGGCTCGGGCTTGCCGCCCCGCCGCTCCGGCACGGGCTCTGCCTCCTTCTCGCCTTGGGCAATCTCCTCGGAGACATAGAGGGCGCAGTAGCAGGCGCCGAACTCGTCGAGGTCAGCGTCCCGGTAGTCGCAAGGGCAGATGATGTCCAGGTCTTGCTCCCTGATCCCTGCGGCCAGGCGGCAGGGGCACGCCCGGTAGCCGTACCGCTCCTCGTTAGTCAGGAGCCCTTCCATTAGATCGAGGACGAACTCCACGTCGGGGTTGAGGGAGTAACCAGCCGCTTCTCCCTCGCTCTTCAGCCGCTCGTACAGGTCCACTGCAGCCTGGTCTCTCATAGTCCCAACACCTCTCGTAGGCGGTCTTGGCGATAGCCAATGACTACTGTCTGGTCATCCACCACCACAGTCGGGAAGGACACCTGCGGATTCCACTGTTTGATCTCGGCCACGATGCGCTCCCGTTCAGCGCCTCTGAGCAGGTCAACGTAGATGAGTTTGTATTCCACATCGTTGGCATCGAGAAATCGCTTGGTCCTTTTGCACCAACCGCAGGTGCTCAGGCCATAGAATGTTACATTGTGCATGACACATCCTTCATCAGTGAACTATGATGCGGCGAGCGTTTCGCCGCGCTGAGCCAACTTGTCCAACGTCTCCTGTCGAAGTTGTCTCGCCAGCACAGCCTGTGCTCTCACCCAGGCCTCGTGCATTGGACATTCTGGCATCAATTGGCATCCCTCAGGATCCTCAATGCAGACGTTGAGGGAGAAGGGGCCCTGCATGGCCTCCAGCACGTCCAGCAGGCTGATCTCGGAAGCTGGCCGAGCCAAGCGCATGCCACCTCCCTTGCCTCGCTTGGTCACCAGCAG
>CAZPMV010000395.1:1410-2998 GCA_964587335.1 uncultured Anaerolineales bacterium | reverse complement strand
GCCTGCAGCCGGTCGTCTACGCGCTCCAGTTGCTCCTCGTGGCCAACCATGATTAGGCCACGCACCCTCAGCAGCTCCCCGATCCTAGCTGGCCGTTCGGTGTAGGTGATCATCTTGCGCTGCCTCCGTTGTTGACGTTCACGCTTTCGTGGATCTGTACGGTTTTACAATTAATTGTAGGGTCATCTTGCGTTGCCTCCGCTGTTGACGTTCACGCTCCTGTCTTTGCTTCTTCTACCTCAAGATCAGGCAGCAAGCGGGCAAACGCTTTCCGGTATGCATCGTGGTCCTTCCAGTGCTGAAAGTCGCCAATATGCCGTGTCTGGCGAATACGGGCCGCCCATGCTTGTCTGGTCTCCATGACACTCTCATCCAGCCGGATGGGAAATAGGACGGTCCGTTTTTCCAGCCGCTCTTTTTCCAAGGCTGCCTCAACTTCTGCCTCAACCCAATCACCGTTAAGTGAGATTCCTTGTCAGAGAGCCTCCCCTTGCTGCAACGGTTCCTTGAGCCAGATCTGGCGAGCGGAGGTGCTCCGATGTTGGTCAGATGTCATTGTTCAAGGCGGAGCATGGCTGCACCATTCAAGAGGACGTGAGCAGGATCAAGGTGACGAGTACGATGGTCAGGTAGTGGTCAGTTGGGCGAAGTCGTTGGTGCAGTCCCCGGCAAATCGGCCCCACCTGAACAAGTATAGCACAATCGTGCGCGCGACGCAAGCACATCCTCTTTTCTTGACAGAATCCCCAAGGTAAGGTACCATACACTTGGCCGTGCTAGACGGGGAGCTAGCGGTGCCCTGCACCCGTAATCCGCTATAGCGGGGTCGAATTCCCCCTCGAGGGTTAGCACGTGCGGTACTTCTCCTGCTAAGTGGTGCAGAAAGCTGGGTCCTGCGCGGCAGGAGCCCGTGAACTCCGTCAGGTCCGGAAGGAAGCAGCGGTAAGCGGTCACTTCTGGGTGTCGCAGGAGTGCCTGGCCGGAGCCGGCTGGCAGGGGTAGGCCGCAAACGGCGGTTCGACAGGGGGTGCACGGCCTGCATCGATGGAAAAGAGGCGAGTCATCAAAGGTGGCTCGCCTCTTTGACGTTTTAGGAGAGTGAGGAGGGTGTGGGAGTATGGGGGTGTGGGAGTGTGGGAGTGTGGGAGTGTGGGGGATCAGGGGGTGATGGTGATGGGCTTCAGTGTGATGGTGTTGCTGCGGATGAGGCCGAGGACGCCGCGGCGGGCGGGGATGCGCTGGCCGTCGCTGGCGCGGTCCAGGGCCACGACGAGCCGGTAGCAGCCAGGCGGTGTATCAGCAGGCACGACCAACTCGTGCTGATCCCGCACAGGATGGCCAGGCGGCCAGAGCGAGGTCGGATAGCGACCGTCGCCAGGGCGGCTTTCCTGGCTGACGATGACCCGATCACCCTCCGCCAGCAACTGCAGCACCACCACGTAGTCATCCACGTACTCCGAAGGACGGGCGCGCCAACGCAGCTCGACGGGGATGAGGTCGCCGGGCCGCAGGCGGGTGGCCGGACTGTGGGCATCGAGCAGCTCGATGTAGTCGAAGCGGGCCAAAGGTCGCACGCCGCGCAGCACGG
>CAZPMV010000395.1:0-1310 GCA_964587335.1 uncultured Anaerolineales bacterium | reverse complement strand
TCGAGCAGCTCGATGTAGTCGAAGCGGGCCAAAGGTCGCACGCCGCGCAGCACGGGCGCTTCGTTGGACAAAACGACCTCCACGCTGCCCAACTGCAGGCGGCTGCCACCGGCCACAGTCAGGCTATGGTCATCAGATGTCGTGGTGATCGGCAGGGGCTCGCCTGTGGCAGCATCATACAGCAGGAACTCGACGGCGTAATGCCCCGGGGGCGTGTCCGCGGGCAGCGGCAAGCGCAGCGGCTGGCGCTCGAAACCACCTGACTTCCAGCGAGTCGTGGTGTAGAGACTGCCCAGGGGGCGCTCGTCCGGCGGCTGACTCCAGATGCGGCCTTGGGGGCCAATCAGCCGCAGCGACGTGGCGTAGTCGGTGGGCGGCTGCCGGAGCACCTGCCAGAAGACCTGCGCGTACAGTGTCTCCCCGGCAGCGACAGTACCACAGCAGGTAGGCACGTACAGCGTGAACAGGTCCCCGAACGTGGCGGCGTGGGCGCCGCTGGGCAGTTCCGTAGGACGCTGCTGAGGCAGATACCCCTGCACCCGCAAGTTCGCCTCTCCGCTGAAGACCCGATCCTCGAACAGTCTCCCGTGCTTCTCCAGCAGTCGCCTGATGGCCCCCTGCGGGTCGTTGACCGTGTCGTAGATGCGGTAGTGCCACAGGCGAGGGTGCGCAGCGAAGAGCAAGGCCAGCTTGTCCGCCGCCTCTTCGCGGGGCAGGGCGTAGAAGTCAGACCGGGGATCGCCCCAGCCCAGGTCGGGATGGCCATCAATGTGGCCCGTCTGCACGATCACCGCGCCAGCCTGCCCTGTGAGTTCTTCACTGTATTCGCTCAGCCGCCCGCGCCAGGCAATGGGCTGCTGGAAGTAGGTCACCAGGGCGGTGTAGCTGTACCCGGCGTTGACCAGGATGACATCACCGGGCCGCCACTGCTCGGTCAGGAAGCGGGCGGCAGCGCGATGATCATCGCTGGCGTAGCTAGGGTTCGTCCAGAGGTTACGCAGTGAGAACCCAGAGGTGACAAGCAACGCAACCAAAGCGAGCACGGCCAGCGGGCGTGTCCAGCGGCGCCAGCGGCCGAGCGCCACGATGCCGGCAGCCAGCAGCAGGCTGAACGGCGGCGCGTAGGTGAAGGCATAGCGGACGTGGTACAGCGGCGTGGCGAGCGAGACCAGGTAGATGATGGCCAGTGGGCCAAAGGTGTGGACAATCAGAGAAAAGGAAGGAAACAACGACGGAAAGAAGGGAGCGCATAGTTTCCCGCCATTGCGTTGACGATGTTCGTAGTAAGCCACGGAGCGTAGCGGAGTGGC
>CAZPMV010000394.1:0-3008 GCA_964587335.1 uncultured Anaerolineales bacterium | reverse complement strand
AACGAGGGATGAGAGAGTCCATGACACGCAGATCGAGAAGTTCAAAAGCAGTGAGTAGAGAAATGGCCATACACTATCGACCCATCGGCGTCATTCGCAGCCCCTTCCAGAACATCGCCGGGATGCCCATCCAGCCCAGCGGGGCCGTCGGAATCCACGGCACGGTCGAGGTCCTGCCCGAGTTCGCCGAGGGCCTCAAGGACCTGCAAGGCTTCTCGTACATCATCCTGCTCTACCATTTCCACCGGGTGCAGGAGGCCAAACTGATCGTCACGCCCTTCATGGATTCGCAGCCACGGGGAGTCTTCGCTACCAGGGCGCCCAAGCGCCCCAACCCCATTGGTCTGTCCATCGTGAAACTGCTGGGCATTGAGGGGAACATCCTGCACGTTGAGAATGTGGACATCTTAAACAACACGCCGCTGCTGGACATCAAGCCGTACGTCCCAGAGTTCGATCACTACGTTGCGGATCGCGTCGGGTGGCTGGAACAGGCAGAAGGCAGAGTCCAGGGCAAGAGGTCAGACGATCGGTTCCGGTGAGAAATGAGCTATCCAACCGCCGACACGCTGATACACTCCTTCGTACTTCACGCCACTTGCCGGCCGGGGATAGGCGGCCCACCGGCGTAGACGGCCATCACCGACATAGCTCCCACTGGTGCGCCCAGGAGACGCCG
This sequence comes from uncultured Anaerolineales bacterium, assembly GCA_964587335.1. Classification (GTDB taxonomy): domain Bacteria; phylum Chloroflexota; class Anaerolineae; order UBA3071; family UBA3071; genus UBA3071. The sequence continues at coordinate 2,329 of CAZPMV010000394.1, read as the reverse complement.
CCTTCCCAGCCAGCGCCCCTTGGCCTGGAAGGAGACGACGTCGAGCGTGAGGAGCGAGGCGGCGACGGGATCGCCAGCAGCCAGGGGCTCCAGCAGGCCGGCCGACAATCCCTCCGCACAGACCAACGCGCTCTCTCCGGCCGGCTGGAGGGAGAGCAGCGGCGGCGCCAGCGGGTATCCCGCGTCATCCAAGAAGGCCAATACCCGTACGGCCATCATCCCGCTAAATCCATCCCGCACCGGCAGGGGCATCGTCACCATCTCCTCCAATGGGGCGGGGCGACGGGCGGCAGCGCGAGCTAACAGGTAGTCCGCCAGCACGCGCAGTTTAGGAATGCGAAAGATGCAGAATGCGAGTCGTTATCATCCGTGGTACTGGCCACGTGGGCACTTATCTGGTACCGAGGCTAGTCGAAGCTGGTCACGAGGTAGCATGTATCAGTTCGGCGCTGATGGGGATCGGCACGGAATCCCTTCTCGGAGGTAAGAAGAAGATGTACAACAACCGACGGCTGCTGAGATGGTTGGTCATTGTGATCGGAGTCGTTGTGGGGTTGCCCGTTCTGCTCGTCCTGTTTCTCAATATAGACGGGTGGGGCCTTTTCGTTCTAGACCTGGCATTCTGCTTCCTCGTCCAGGCCTCGATCGCCCTAGCCCTGACCGGTGCGTTCCTAGTGATCTTCCTCACCATTTTCAGGAATCACACCGAATTGCTGTTGTCCAGGAGCACTTGGGTCGGCATCTTCCTGGCCACAGCAGTCCCGATTCTGTTATTGTTTCCAGCTCTGTTTCACCGTCCAGTCGATGTCTATGACATGGCTCAGACCATAGTCATGATCATTGCTTTCGGCTTGCTGATTGAACCGTTCAAGCGTTTTCTGAAGAGGCCTGGATCGAGACTCACCTATGGGGCTCCATCACGACTCTCCCAGAGCGCTGCCTTCAAACCAAGAACACGGCCAGCCCGCCGGATGTCGCACACACAGCGTGAACTCTACCGAAGCCTTCTCCGCAAAGTCATGGGCGATGAGCCAACAGCGCTCAGACTGATGGATTTCGAACGTCAGCGAGCGCCTGACGCAACTACAACGGAGCTCTTGGAACGCGCCATAGATAGATGGAAACGTGATAACAGGTAGATGACGCGGCGCCAGCCACCATCGCCACACACACCACCATGTTCTTGCCACTGATCGCTAGATATATATGTGAGTGCAAGCTCAATGGGCGACCAGCTAGCCATCCACTGAACGCCAAACGGGGCGGGAGAACTCCCCCGCCCCGTTTGGTTTCCGCAATACAGTTGATCTACGCCGTGGCGCCCCGCCCGACCAGTCGCCGGAAGAAACCGCCGATCTCCCCGTTCTCCCAGGATACCAGCAACGGCACGGCGTTGAAAATGGAAGAGTAAGTGCCACTCAGCAACCCCACCAGCATAGCGGCGATGAATTGCTTGATGGTCGCCCCACCAAAGATCAGGATGGCGATCATCACGAACATGGCGTTAAGCTGCGTGACCATGCTGCGGTGCAGCGTCTCCAGCAGGCTGCGGTTGGCAACGACCTCGAAGGGCTCGCCTCGATGCTTGGGGATGTTCTCCCTAATGCGGTCGAACACCACTATGGCATCCTGCACGGCGAAGCCGATGAGCGTCAGCACCGCGGTGAGGAACAAGGCATCCACCTCCCACCCCGCCACGTAGCCCATGATGGACAGGAAGCCCATGATCAGCAAGACGTCGTGCAGCATGGCCAGGATGGCGCAGGTGCCGTAGCGCACGGGATGCGGCACATTGCGGAAGGCCCAGGTGATGAAGAGCAGGATGGCCAGCGAAGCAACGGCGATGGCGACGCCGGCGGTACGCGCTACCTCTCGTCCTACCGTGGGGCCTACGGATCGGAACTGCAACTCCTCCAGGCCGCCAAAGCGCTCGGCCAATAGCGAGACCAATTCGGCCTTCGTGGCGTCCTCAATGGCCTTGAGCCGCGCCTGCACCGTCCGCTCGTCCCCCACCGTGGTTACCGCCGTATCTGTCAAGCCCTTCTCGACAAACACCGCCCGCACCTCTGCTGGCTGCACTGCTTGCGGGAAGCGCATCTCCCAGATGACGCCGCCGGTGAAGTCAATGCCCAGCCGCAGCGGGCTGCCGGTGGTGACGGTGGAATAGATCATCACGATCAGCCCAGGGATGATGAGGATAGCCGAAGCCAGGTAATACCACTTTCGCTTATCAACCAGGTTATACATAACTCCTCCGATAATGACCCATGACGAACAGCCAACGACCAACTTGGGAGTTGGACATTGGTCATTGAGATATTGCAGCTAC
>CAZPMV010000393.1:0-3009 GCA_964587335.1 uncultured Anaerolineales bacterium | reverse complement strand
GGTTCTATTCGGACTGAACGAGGAGAAACGTGACCGCAAAACGGGACTTGCTGGTACCAGTGGAACATGCGGCAGATCAACGCCGAGAGCGCTTGGGACATCACCACCGGCACGTCCGACATCACCATCGCCATCGTTGACAGCGGCGTGGACCTCACGCATCCCGACCTGGCCGCCAAGATCGTCGCCGGCTATGATTTCGTCAGCGACGACAGTGTCCCTTCAGACAGCAACGGGCACGGCACTCACGTGGCCGGCATCGCCGCTGCGGTTACTAACAACAGCAAAGGGGTGGCCGGCGTCTCCTGGGGGGCGCGGATCATGCCCGTCAGAGTATTGAACTCTATGGGCTGGGGCACTTCCAGCGATATTGCCAGCGGCATAACATGGGCTGCCGACCACGGGGCACGCGTCATAAACCTAAGCTTAGGCATGGACACCAGTTCCTCCACCCTGGAGGGTGCGGTGAACTACGCCTATGGCCAGGGGGCGCTGCTGGTGGCTGCCGTCGGCAATGATTACGAGGAGGGGAATCCCACAGAGTACCCGGCAGCCTACGATCACGTGCTGGCCGTGGCCGCCAGCGGCGACGAGGATGAGCACGCCGATTACTCCAATACCGGCTTCTACGTGGACGTGGCCGCGCCCGGCGGTAATCCTTCCAGCAGCAGCGACCCCGACCCCAATCATTGGATCTTCAGCACCTACTGGGCTGCGTTCGGGGGCCACGTCTATGCCCAGGCGTCCGGTTCCTCTCAGGCCTGTCCCCATGTGGCCGGGTTAGCCGCACTAATCCTGTCGGTGAACAGCGGCCTGAGCAACGATCAGGTGGAGATGCTCATCGAAACTACCGCCGTGGACCGCGGGAGTCCTGGCTGGGACGAGGTGTTCGGCCACGGGCGGATTGACGCTGCGGCGGCCGTGGTCGCGGCGCAGACTGCCTCCACGGCCACCCCCACTCCGACCCATACAGCGACGGCGACGCCCACACTGACGCCCACCAGGACGCCAACAGCGACACCCACAGCAACGCCTACCAGAACGCAGACACCGACGAACACACCAACGGCGACGCCCACACCGACGTCCACGTGGACACCGACAGCGACGAGCACACCGACCGCAACGCCTACTCAGACGCCAACTTCAACCGCAACACCGACACCGTTTGCCCGGATCTATCTGCCCCTGCTCATGAAGGAGTTCGGCCTGGCTCCTCCGCGCACGCCCACGCCGACGGCTACGCCCACCGCCACATCACCCCCAACCCATACGCCAACGCCTGCGGTGACTCTCACCAAGACACACACTCCGACGGCCACACCAACCCCGGAACTTGGCACAGAGGTCGTCGTATTGAGCAGCAATGCTTTCACGCCGTATGCAGGGGCGACCAGTCTGTACATCGTGGGCGAGCTGCGGAACGACTCATCTTCGAACGTGTGGTTAGTCAGGATTGATGCAACCCTTCGCGACTCATCGGGCAGCGCAGCAGGTACCGGCTACTCGTATGCTATGATTGATAGGCTCTCCCCAGGCATGACTTCGCCTTTTCGCATCATTTACCGAGATCCGCCTGCGTGGGCATCTTATGAGCTCACGCTCACATGGAACACAACGTCCCAGCAACCATATCCTCTTGAGATACTCAACAGCACGTCGCACTTTGACGGCTTGGATGCATACCATGTGGTGGGCGAAACAAGGAATCAATACGATGAGCAACGCACCTGGATTGCGGCATATGTGACACTGTACGATGACAGTGGAGAAGTGATTGGCGTCGACTACCGTCACACTGACCCCCATGACTTGAACCCGGGAGAGACCGCTTCCTTCGATGCCTACGTATACTTCTGGAAGCACAAACCGGACAGGAGCAGAGTTGCCACGCATCTGCTCCAGATCTATGATGATTAGGCGAATGAATCGGGGTGGGTACGATGAAAAGAACAGAGTATTGGCGAAGGAGGGCTTTCGTTGCTCTCGGCTTGTCACTCATGCTGATCGTGAGCGCCTTCCTGCCCAGTTGCTCCCACACCGCCAGTGACCCTGGTTAGGAACCAGACGTTCTGAACTTGACAAGCAGGGATTTCCGGATATAATGGTGCTGTTCGATAGACAGTAAACTCCCTGGCAGAGGACCAGGTCTGTTCATCGAGATTCAGTGTTCTTGGGCCGCTAGCTCAACTGGCAGAGCAACGGACTCTTAATCCGTAGGTTACAGGTTCGACTCCTGTGCGGCTCACCAAGAAGGACTGCGTGATAATGAAGGAACCCGCCAAATGAGGCGGGTTTTTGTTTGTGGGCTACGGATTCGCGCACAGAACGGCATGCGGACTCGTCAGACTACGGGCCTAAGGGCTCTTCCCCATCCAGTCCTACAGTCCTTTCGCCCACTGTCTGCTGGACGATGGCAACAGGGGCCACGAACGCTTCACCAAGCAGGGCCACGCCGACAGCAACACAGACCCTCTCAGCACGCAGCCTGCTTCCCCTAGCACTGGTTGGTCACGGGCAAGGGAATCGGGCTGGACCCCCATTGATTCTTCACCCGCTTGACCCCCTGGACCCCTTGGAATGGCAAGGTGGTCAAGAGTGCCAAGAGACTGCAGATAAGCCTGCCTGCACCACACCAAGTGTCGAAGATGACCGTCGGAGTTCTGGTTCAACAGCCGGCCGGTGACCGTCGCAGCTGGTGCCGGTGTGATGACTCGGGCGCACTCCAAGCGGCCCGCAGGGGCAGGAAGTCCGCTGGCGGGACGGTCGCGCCGCATCATCTCGTCACGCTGCGTGGTGCCCGCCGCATGCGGGGTCGCTGGCCGCGGTGTGGTGTCAACGAGTGTGTACAAAGGTTTGACAAAACATGGACAATATGGTATACTCGCCCTAGTAGCGAGACAAACCCATGGTTAAGGAGGGATTACAGTGACCAAGCAAGGGACCTACGGTGGTCTGCGCCGCTTCAACGCGGTGATGGGTGCGCTGCACCTGGTGCAGGGCGTGTTC
>CAZPMV010000392.1:0-3015 GCA_964587335.1 uncultured Anaerolineales bacterium | reverse complement strand
CCAGCAGATGTATCCCGAAGTGGTTGCAGACATCAAAAGGTCTGACACTCTTCCTCCCCGTGGGGATCTCTGTTGGTTCCGTGTTTACAGGCTTCCGCCTTTTCGCCGTCTTTCTATCCGTCGTCTTTTTCTTTCTTGAATTCTCTTTGGTCGCTCTTTTCGTGGTCTTCTTTTTAGCCATCTTCCCGGCTCCAACTTTGAACATTTCGGCTCGTCCCGCCAATCCCCACACACTGTAAGCGTCCGCCCTGTCCGTGGTCACGGCCGGGCTGCGGCGTAGTGGGCGGGTACGTACGGACGCGGCGGCTAGTCGAGCGAGTGCTCGGCAGAGTGAATGAATGCGTCGCGGACGAGGGGTTGGGCGGGCGATAGACTGGATGGAAGTCACGTGCTTTGGGCGCGTCGATGGGCTCGGCGGGCACGGGTGCGGACGGCTTTGGTGCGAGATTCTTCCAGGCGGTGGGTGAGGATCGCGTCGGGATGTGATGCGGCCCAGCGGTCGGGCAGCATTTCTTCGAAATTCGGGTCGTCCGCATTCAGGCGGAGGAGAAGATCGCGGACGTAGGCCCAGGGCTCGATGTGATGACGCTTGGCGCCCGAGAGGATCGTGTACAACACGGCGGCTCTAGGCCCGGCTGATTCACTGCCCAGGAAGAGCCAGTTTTTGCGGCCGATGGCTTGGTGGCGGAGGGTCCGTTCGCTGATGTTGTTGTCGATCGTCAGACGTCCGTCATCTGTGTAGCGACGCAGTGCCTCCCACTGGTTGCGTGCGTAGGTCACGGCTTTGGCCAAGCTGCTCTTTGGAAGCACGCTCGGAGCCAACTGGGACAAGTATCTTTCGATTTTGTCCAGTACCGGATTTGCTTCACTAGCGCGAAGTTCGCGGCGTGCATCGACCGACCAGTCATGCGCCCGGTCTTCGATATCGTACAACTGCCGAACCCACTCCAGCACCTGGTGCGATTCGCGTGGATTACTTTTGACGGCCTTGAAGAACCGGCTGCGCGTATGCGACCAACAGGCAACTTCGATAATCCTCGACCCCGGGGCCAAGAAGATCGCGTCGTAACCCGTGTACGCATCGGCATGCAGGTAGCCGGAATAGCTCTGCAGAAAACGTGCCGGACCATCGCGACTGTGACTGGTGGTAAAGTCGTACACGGAGTAAGGATGTTCCTTGTCTCCGATGTACGTCCAGAAGTAACCTCTGAAACTTCCTTTTGGACCGCCCAGTACCGTGATCGGTGTGTCGTCCGTCCACATCACGGATGATTGAAGAGCCAGTTTCCGCTGGAGGTCATACAGCGGCCGGAGAAGTTCGGCCACGGCCTTGACCCAATCGCACATCGTGCTTCGCGAAATATGCACGCCGTAACGCGCCAGAATGTCTTCCAGGCGATACAGAGGTAGATGATCGCCGAACTTGCTGACAACCACTTCCGTAATCAGGCCGGGTCCGGCGATGCCGCCTGGAATCGGCCGTGGTCGAAGGGGAGCCGCGGAAACGCCGTCCTTGCAATCACGGCAGGCATACTTGGGACGCGTGTGGATGTGAGCTTCCAGCTTGGCCGGCTCAAAATCCAGTTCCCGCGTAATGTCTTCACCGATGCGGTCCATCGTGCGGCCGCAGCAGGAGCAGACTTTCTCTTCATCCGACAAGTCATGCTCGTGATGGATCTGCCGCAGTTTGTCCCAATCGATCTTGCGTTTCTTGCGGCGTCGGTGGCTTTTGATTTCGACTTCGGTCTCCTCGTCCGCGGAGTCTTCCGGCTCGTTGGCCGCCGGTGGATCCAAGTCGAACAAATGGCCTTGCCCTTCGCCTTCGGTGAACCGTTCTCGCCGTCGGCCAAAGGCCCATCGCTTGTACCAAGCCAGTTCGTCAAGTGTAGCGGCGTGTTCTTGCTTGAGGGTTTCAAACGAGGTGGCTGTTTCGTCCAAAACACGGTTCAGCTCCGCCGCCTGCTGATCCGATTCGGCCGCACGTTGCTGGGCCTGTGCCGCTTGCTTCTCAAGCTGCATGGCTTGCCTGCAAGCAGCCAACAAGAGCTGGTGGCATTCTGTCAGGTCGTTCGGTAGTGAGTTGGTATCACCCATATCACCAATGTAACAACTCGTTCCGATCGCGCAAGACCAAGTTGGGAAAAATCAACAAAAGAAACGGATTCAACGAACGCGGCGATACCGTCTCCGTCGACGTCCCGTTCTCAGATCGAGACCGCCCAGCAGCCTGACCAATTGTGAGTAGTCAAGCTCGATGCCTTCCTTGCCGTTGGTGGGCGTTAACAACTGGAACGTGCCACGCTCGAGCCGCTTGTAGAAAATGCAGAATCCGTCTCGGTCCCAGAAGAGGATCTTGATTCGATCGCGACTCCGGTTCAGAAACAGAAACAAGTGGCCGGAACACGGGTCTTGGTCAAAGATCTCCTGCGCTCGACCCATCAAGCTGTCGAAGCTGCAATGCATGTTCGTTGGTGTTGTGCAGAGGAAGATCCGCACGTCGGAAAAGTCTATCATGACTTGGGTGCCTTCCAGGGTCGTAACGCCCCCACGGCTCGAATGACTTCCACCAGCACCACTCGCCCGACACCGAGGGGCAGCCGAACGACGCCCCCGTTGGGCAGTTCGATTTCCACCGGAGATGCTTTGAGTGTGATCGGCACGAACGCCATTTCACCCGACTCGACTTGCCGTTGGTCGGCTTCCTCAGCCACCATCGGCTCCGGGATGCCATCCTTGAGTTGATCCACCCAGCGATAGTATGTGGATCGAGACACCCCTTCTTGAAGGCAGAACTCATCGATTGACAAGCCGCTCGCTTTGAAACTCTCGAGTCGTTCTTGCCAATCCAAATAGTCGTCCAGATCGCTCGGCGGTCGTCCCATGACGTGTCTCCCAAGAGTGCTGTGCCCCAGCACTCAAGAATACACGACCTGGCAAGTATGGATCTGGCGGACGCTTACGCTTTGGACGCCTTGCGGAATGACTCGTTCGCTCGCTCTCGGGCCTGCGGCGGAC
>CAZPMV010000391.1:1423-3018 GCA_964587335.1 uncultured Anaerolineales bacterium | reverse complement strand
TTGCCATCTGTGACTCTACCGAAGAAACTGCCAGACTTGCCACAGAGGCACAGAGGGCCCGGAGGTTTTAAGGTGTCTCTCAAGGAATCTATGCTTTTGCGTTTGCTGCTGAAGAGTTTTGAGTGCCACCTTGGTTCTTCCTCTGTGTACTCCGTGTCTCTGTGGCTGAATGACCTTGTTACAGATCAGCGAAATAGGCATCACAGGCCCGGTCAACCAGGTCGGGTGTGAGACAGGGTGGCGACCCCTCGTATCTGGCTATGTCCAGGATGTGACCGATGATGTCCCGAGGGTGGGAATTCCTCACCGCCCGTTTCGGCTTGACGTACCACTCCTGCATCAGATGCCGAAAGGCGGCCTGGTCGTAAGAGACTCCTCGTCGCTGGCAGAATATCTGAAACACTTCACAGAACTCCTCGGGCGTGGGATCATCTACTTTGATCTTGTGGGGGATGCGGCGCAGAAACGCAGCATCCACCAACTGGGCTGGGTCCAGATTAGTGGAGAAGACCACCAACTGCTCAAAGGGAATCTCAACCTTCTGGCCTGTGTGCAGAGTAAGAAAGTCAACTCGGGCGTCCAGGGGGACGATCCAGCGGTTCAACAGGTCGCGGGGATTCATCCGCTGGCGGCCAAAATCGTCAATTAGGAACATGCCGCCGTTGGCTTTCATCTGCAGGGGTGCTCCGTAGTACTTGGAGATGGGGTTATAGATCAGGTCCAGACTGGCCAAGGTCAATTCTCCGCCCACCATGACGATGGGCCGTTCGATCAACACCCAACGTGCATCAACTTCTTCTTTGCCCTTCTTCTCCCCCCAAGCGGTGAGCGAGGGGTTCCCTTGCTCTTGCTGATGTAGCTGTGGTTCCATCTGCCGGTGATTGAGTCTGTCATAGATCACGATTATCTGGCCGCCAACCTCGGCCGCATAGGGGATGTAGATGCCCTGCCGCCCCAGTAGGCGGGCCATCCTGCTAGCGATGGTGGTCTTGCCGTTGCCTGGAGGTCCATACAGGAAGATGGAACGCCCGGAGTTGATGGCCGGCCCGATCTTGTCGAGCATCGTCTGGCTGACCACCAACCCATCGAAAGCCGCTTGCAGGTCCTCCCGCCCTATTCTGATCTCCCCGAGTCCCTGAGCCCGAATCATGCGGTTATACTCCTCCAGCGGCACGGGAGCTGGCCCAACGTACTGGTTTTGCTCCAACACATCATGCGCCCGTTCCGTGCCCTGTTGGGAAATGGCGTAGCGGAAGGATTGTTCGCCAAACCCGGCGCTGCCGGTGACCTGCAACAGTTTCTGCCGGGTCAGAAACGACAGTATGTTATCCACTACACCGCCGAAGGGAAGGCAGAGGGTCTTGGCAATCTCGTGGCCGGTGAGTTCCCCGGCGAAATAGACCGTTTTGAGGGCCAGATCGCCCAGCAGGCCGGAGCGGAGGCCGGTCTCGGTGATGGAGAGGGGCCTGGCCAGCAGCTCCTCTCTGACTTTGGCTGCCTTCTCATTAGCTTTTGGCTGCGAATCTGGTGGTTTCTGTTCCATGATAATGGTCATTCCTCGTAACAACGACCTGTGATGGAGAGGATTTGCCCCC
>CAZPMV010000391.1:0-1323 GCA_964587335.1 uncultured Anaerolineales bacterium | reverse complement strand
AGAAGGGGCACACCGAGGCTCAGGGCGTTAAGGCAGGCTTCAGTAGCCGGCGGCATGACCCCCACGATGGCAGCATCCAGCAGATCTTGAACCTCACTGACGGTCATCGTCATGAATGGCGAGCGATTCACAATAACCACGCCCACCGAGTCGCCCGTGACCCCGCGTTGTTGCAGGAGGGCAAGTTTGCCCTTTGCGCAGCGCAGGGCGACAGGGTCTGCCTCAGTGACAAGAGCCACGAAGCGGCATCGGCCGAGTACCGCCAGGCTAGCGGGGGGGAGGTGCGCCGGAAGGTCGAATATCACCCAGTCGGCCATCGTGCTCAGCGTTTCCAGGATGGCCTGTGTGTGGGAAGGAGTGAGTTCCCTGTGCTCCTCCAAGATGGGGCTCTGATCACTGCCCAACACCCGTAGGCCGGTGAAATGGGATGCCAGCCGCCTCTCAATGTCGCGAGACTGTATGCTGTGCGTCTCCATTTGAGCCAGATCCGTCAGGCCATGAGGTGGATCGAGGCTCAGCATGGGGCATACACACCCCAAGTAGGGATGCATGTCCACAAGGATCACGGTCTTCCCCTGTTGTATCAGAGCCACAGCGAAGTTGACGGCCACAGTAGTGGCGCCCACTCCGCCCTTGGCTCCCACAAAGGCGAGCATTTGTGCCTCTGGGCTAGGCGTCGTCCTGGCAGCCCTGAGCAAGAGCGCCTCCACGCGCGCCACCAACTCGGTGGGATCAATAGGCTTTGGTACGTAGTCATCGGCCCCCGCTTTGAGGCCCGCCACCTTGTCCACTACCATCCCTCTGCCGCTGAGCATCAGGATAGGCAGGTGGGCCGTCTGGACATTGGAGCGCAGACGACGGCACACCTCAATGCCCGACATGTCGGGCAGCATAACGTCCAGGATGACCAGGTCAGGCTGTTCACTCCGGGCCTGATTCAGGGCTTCCGCTGCAGCTCCAGCGGTGATGGTTTCGTAGTCCTTCTTCTGAAAGATGAGCGTGAGGCCCTTGCGGATGCTCTCGTCGTCGTCTACGATCAGGATGCGAGGTTTGCCTTTCATAGCGTGCGTACTCCTTGTGAGTTCATTATGAGTTCACTGCCATGCCTGATATGTGGTGCGTGCTCCGTTGCCCCATCACCCCTGCTCATCTGCTCCCTGCCTGGCCTCTTCGATGATGGCTACCAGTGTTTTGATGTCCACCGGCTTGTAGACGATCCCGTACGCTCCTTCTTGCAGCGCCTCCTGAACCAAGTCCTCCACGGCATAGGCGGTCATCATCATCACCATGGCCCCGGGCCTGATCTCCCTGATCCTTCGATAT
>CAZPMV010000390.1:0-3020 GCA_964587335.1 uncultured Anaerolineales bacterium | reverse complement strand
AATCACCGATCAATGAGACCTGGCACCCCGCCGGTTCTCACACCAACCGGTGCACCCCCTTGAGCTGCAGCAGCAGGGTATCCACCGGTGTTTCGCCATAAAGACAGGGGCCCAGGGGGTCCATCACTTCGCCCTGCTCTGGCGTCAGATCGCCCAACAGCACGCGCAGAGTGTTGAGTACCGCGTAAGCGAGCGCCTGCAGGTGGTAGCCTCCTTCCAGGGTGAAGACGAGACGACCACTGCACAACTCGTCAGCCATGGCCTTCAGAGTCTGTGCGAGATAGGCATAGCCACTGAGCGAAAGCCGCATCCCCGCCAGCGGATCCTGCCAATGGGCATCGTAGCCAGCAGAGACGAGGATCAACTGCGGCCGAAACCTCTCCGCCAGGGGCCACAGCAGTTCGTCGAAGACACGCGTGTACCCCTCGTTGCCGACGCCAGGGCGCAGCGGCACATTGCATATGAACCCCTTTCCCTCACCAGCGCCGATCTCCCGCCAGTCGCCCGTGCCGGGATAGTAGGGGTATTGATGCGTGGAGAAGAAAAGCACCGACGGATCACGCCAGAAGGCATCTTGCGTGCCGTTGCCGTGGTGCACGTCGAAATCCACGATGAGCACCCGTTCGACGCCGCCCTCGGCCAGAGCGTAGTGGGCGGCGATGGCCACGTTGTTGAAGATGCAGAAGCCCATGCCGCGGCCGGTGAGGGCATGGTGCCCCGGCGGCCGCATCAGGTTGAAGCCATACACTGCTTCGCCCTGTAGCACGGCGGCAACAAGGTTCACCAGACCGCCGGCCGACATCAACGCGGCCTCGTACGAGCGGGAAGCGACGTAGGTATCCGGATCGAGATGGCCCCCGCCCCGTTCGGCCAAACGGCGCACCGAGTCCACGTACTGAGACGAATGCACCCGATGGAGCCGTTCCATGCTGACAGAGGTAGCCTCCACCAGGGTCATGCGAGCCAGCAGCCCCTGCTGTTCCAACAGCTCCATCGTCCCCTTCAGCCGTTCCCGGTTCTCCGGATGGCCGTACAGGGTGTGCTCTTGCTCCACAACATCGTAGCAATAGGCCGTGGACATGATACCCCTCGAATCCGCCACTACGACTCCTTGACGTTGATGAGGCAGGAGAGTCGGCCAACGACCAGCGGGCCCAACCGCTGCGTGAACACCACCTCATACTGTTCGCCAACCACAGCGTCCTTCCTCAGGCTGACCTTGACCGTCACCTTACCCCGCTCGCTGGAGCGCACTTCAAGATCCCTCAACGTCACCGTGGGAGCGGTGATGTGTGCTAGCGAGCGCTGCGTGCCACGCTCCATGCTCACACCCTCCGCTTCGAAGTCGGAAGCGAAACGGCGGGTGGCCGTACGCAGTTCCAGTTCCGCGCTGGCAGGCAGGTCCACGCGGTCAATCTCCAGCGTGAGGCGGCTGAGCTTGCCCCAAATGCCATGCATTATGAAGCGCAGATAACCTACCTCGCCCGGCGCGAGATCCATCACGGCCAGGTTCTTCTGGGCGATGTTGTTATCCCAGTGCACCGACCAGTCGTGTTGGATGGGGTCGTCGTCAGATTCCAGCCGCACCAGATAGCAGGAAAGCATCGTGCCCTCTGGCTGCCACTTCAGTGGCCCGATCACAACAGTGCCCGGTTGCACCGCGGGCACATCTGCCGTCCGCAACAGTTGCCAATTACGCGGCCAGATGGAAGGAGAGAGCGCGCAGGTGTAGACGTGAGCCTTCACGTTGTAGGCCACCGCCTGACCCCTGTTGTGCACCCGCAAGTAGAGGTAGTTCGGCTGGTCAGGGATGGGGTTCTGGTGCACTTCCCCGCCGTCGGCTGCATTGCGCACCCAGATGTCGGGGCTGTTCCAGTGCGACCCCTTGCTGGGAACCTTCCCGTCGTCGTCCTCGTTGTTGCGGATGTAGACATCAGCCTCGGTGAAGCGGTCGGCGGCCAAGGCCGCGTAGCAGTGGTCTTCGATGTAGGCATAAGGGATGGTGCCATAGCTCTCGCCCCAGGTGCTCTCATAACCCCAGGGCTGCCAACTGTTGCGCAGGATGAAGTAGCCGCCGCCGGGAGCGTCCTTATCCTCCTGATACCCGACGATGGCCATGGCATGGCCGCCGTTGGCCTCTTCGCCGGGCAGCGGCATGGTGATCTTGCCGTAGCGCTTCACCGCCGCCGAGAAGTACCAGCTATCGAACACGGGGATGGCAAAGGCGATGATCTTGCCCTCCGCCAGGCAGGTCTTCAGATCCCGCACCCGGCTGGGGTTGAGATCAATAATGCGCTCGATCTTGAAGGTCTTGGCATAGTCAAGCGCTTCCTGCGGTGGCGGTCCTTGGCCCTCATCACCAGAGATGTACTGTGGGTTGTAGGGCCAGTATTGCTCCTCAGGCGCGCCGATGGCCTGCAAACACTCCATGCCCAGGCGAGTGTAGGTGCCAGAGACGGCCGGCAGGCCGTCTTTCTCCTTGCAGTACCAATACACAAACTGTTCGGAGAGATCCGTGTCGGCGGGCGACGCGCCAGCAGAGGTCTCCAAATGCTCCCGCACAGCGACGCTGGCGAGAGCCACGCACGTTCCTCGGTCCCCCTGGTTGCGAATGGGAGGCAGCTCCTCCCGTAGATCTACCGACGACGGCAGATCTACGGGATAGGCAACGGTGACGTAGCGGCTGTGAGCGTGAGCCGCGGCGATGATCACCGGCGGGGGAAGCATGCTCCCTGTGAGATAGGCTGTCGTCTGCGCCTTTTTCGCTGCCGTCTTCAATCGTAGCGAGCGCATCTGCGGTACTGTCCGGATGGCCGCGTCCACGATCTCATCCAACTGCTCGTCGCCTATACTCAGCGCTGCTGCCAGTCCCTGACGGCCCGCTTCCGACCCGGCAATGCCGACCAGTTCCTGAGCGCTGTCGATCCAGTGCGCTCTCAGCGCATCGGCATGCTCAGGGGAAAGATTGGGCACTTCCTCCACCGGCACGGCCCGCCGGATCAGTTTCCTCTTCCTTCTAG
>CAZPMV010000389.1:0-3027 GCA_964587335.1 uncultured Anaerolineales bacterium | reverse complement strand
GGATCGTAGTCCAGGTAGTTGGGGATGCCATCGCTGTCGCTGTCGTCATTGAGTGGAGTACCATTGAGATCAATGTCCTCGCTGATCGTGCGGATGAGATCGCTGTCGTCATCATCATCCAGATAATCGGGGAGGCCATCGCCGTCCGTATCCCTTGGGTTGGCTGGATCAGGGCCGATCTCCACACTATCCGGAACAGTATCGTTGTCGCTGTCCAGGACGCCACAGTTGTCCGCCACCTTGACCTTCAGCGCCGGGTCGCCGAAGAGGACAAACATGTCCATCGTATCGTGATACGCGCCTGGCGGATTGTTGTCCAGCAGATACTGCTTGGCGTAGGTGACTGCCGCGCCCAACTCGCCTATCCCTTCGTGGAACAGCGCCAGGAAGAACCCTCTGTCCAAGAAATCCTGCGCTGGGGCCAACCCGTTGCCGGTTGCCCCCCAGTAGGCCACTGCCCCGGTCCCAGCCAGCCTAGTGGCCGACTCGCCGAGCCCTGCGTAACCAACCCCAGGCTGATGAAAATAGCCCGACTCGCAGGCCATGGCCAGCATGATGGGCAGGCAAGGGCCGTTGTCGAGCATCGCCAACGCCTGATAGTCCAGCATCCGCTCAGATCCCGCCCAGGCGTTCTTGATGCCGTGACCAACGTAGTTGGCCAATAGCGCTCCGGTGGTGTTGAGGGTGTTGACGATCTCGTTCCTGCATTCCACCGACTGCGGCGGATTGTCCAGGTCGCAGGTTTGTCCCATGTATACCTTGGTCGAAGCGTACGGTTCCGGCAGGTACTTGATCGTGTTGGCCGGCGGGTCGTCGTAGCCATCGGCGATCCTATCAGAGATCTGATAGAAGTTCCCGCCGCCCGCTTCCAGGTCGTCGGTGGCAAAGAGCACGTTGTGGTTCCAATCACCGCAGGCGCACTGCGTCTCGTAAGCAATGATCTTGCTGATCATCGCGTCGGCCTCCGCTGGAGTGTTTGCTGGCAGCCTGCCGATGTGTATGTCGGGCATGATGTCATCGCCGTAGACAGTGAC
This sequence comes from uncultured Anaerolineales bacterium, assembly GCA_964587335.1. Taxonomy (GTDB): domain Bacteria; phylum Chloroflexota; class Anaerolineae; order UBA3071; family UBA3071; genus UBA3071. Next base: position 1,993 of record CAZPMV010000389.1, on the reverse strand, counting down.
GAAGCGGTTGTCCGCAGCCGTCTCGCCCTCGCGATCGCCGATCAGGCGCAAGTAGGGCGGGATGAAGGTAGGAGCGCTGTTCCCCATGTAGTTGCGCATGTCGCTGGTGCCATCACCCAGAAGCACCACGTAGTTGGGCGGTGACTGCCAGTTGTGGTAGGCGTAGGCCAGGAAGTCGCGGATAGCTTCCGCCGACATCAACCCACCGTTGAAGTAGTCGTAGATCTCCTGCACATCCACAAGGGCCACGCCGTGATCGACCCCTCGGTGCGCCGCCAACCTCTCCGCCTCGGCCCAGAAATCGCTGGGGGAGATGATGATGTAGTCCGCCGAGTTGCCCACATCCAGCAAGTTCCACGGCGTGTACGTGGACCAGGGGTAAGTGACCTCCTCGATCCCCACAGGGCTGAGCCGCGCTGCGGAGGTCAGCGCCAGGTATCGGCTGCTGCTGCTCACCGTATCGCCAAACTCGACCGTGTAGGGGCCGCTGCCCGTCACCGCCGTATTGATGAAGCGCTGTACCGCGGTCATGTCGCTGACGTCGTACACCTCGATGTCATCAGTGTTGACGTTGCTAACCCCATAACGATACGTGCCGGCGATGTCGTAGCCAAAAGCCAGTACATCCCCCTCCGCCACGTAGGTATCGTAGTAGCCCACCTCCAGCCAGTTGTTGTACACGACGTCTCCGGAGCCCATCAACTCCAGCGTGATGGTGTTGCTCCCCTCCTGGACGTAAGCCTGTGACACCTCCACGGTGGCGCCGAAGGGTTCCTCACCGCCCCATCCCCAGCCAGCGGTGCTCGCCAATACTTCGTTGCCGTTGACCTCAATACGCAGGTCGTGCTCGACGCTGCCGACACCCTGCAAGTTGACGGCAAGCGTGCCGATGAGCGCGCCATCGGAAGAGATGTTGTTGGCAAAGAACGAATAGTCGTGGGGCGCCGAGGATGGAAGAGAGTGCCAGTACCAATGGTCGGCGCCGTGCTGTAAGGGCAGAGCAGGCTGGTAGTCGAAGTTCTGTTCCAGGTGCTCCGTATGCAAGAAGGGCCCGGGAGCGCTGCCGCCCAGCGAGCCGTCTTTCTCGGTCATGCGCAAGCCGTTGACCACACCTGCAGGGTCGTAGGTCAGCCAGTAGACGTTGCTGCCCGTGTATTTGTTGGCGGGCAGCAGCCCTTCGTAGAAGAGCGAGTCCACACTGCGGCCGAAGAAAAGCACAGCGTCCCCGTACTCGAACAGGCCATCTCCCTCCCCCTCTACTCGGATCGCCATCTCCTGTCCCATCCAGAAGAGACGGAAGGTGCGGGGATCGAGCCCGCCCACACCCACCGGCAACCCAGCGGCACTGAGGGTGTCGTAGTCAAGTTCGAAGATGCCGTCGGTCTCGACGGTGATCCTGTACGCTGGATCAGGAGGCGTCCATTGGGAAGCCCCCATCAGAGCGGAGTTGTTCACGGTGTGGGCCTGAGTGCTTGGCATGGCCAGCCCTTCGGATGGGTTCAGGACAAGCCCAATGCTGATGCCCAGCACCAGGCTTACGGCTGTGATGATCGATCTGGTTGACTTGACCTTCTTCATGCGTTCCCCCTTGGCAAAGTGCCACAACATTGCCGTTGTGTGAGCCTACCCCGGGGGACGGATCCGGTGTCATCTGACAGCGCGCGAGAGTGTTGACTTCTTGTCGGATTTATGCTATACTGTAAATCCACAAAGGGTACTATCCCGTGCCCCGATTGTGCCGGACCTCGGCCGCCCCCCAGCGGCCGAGGTCACTGCGTTTGATCGTGCGTGCGCAGGGAGTACTGATCCATCCCCGAATACATCAAGCCTCGGTCGGCCCCCACCGGCCAAGGCCATCGCATTTGATCATGACACGCGCAGAGGGTACTGATCCGCGCCCCGAATGGATCAAGCTCCAATCGGCCCCCACCGACCGAAGCCTCTTTGCCTAGTTCCCTCTGCCATTTCAACATGATTGAATGCCATCCATCTT